>NZ_JBHMAU010000043.1:0-54015 GCF_042429315.1 Brevibacterium otitidis
GTCTTCCCGGCAGCGCGGTCGGGGTGGCGGTAGGCGGCGACGATGCGCTGGTAGATACCCCAGGTCGCCTCGACCTCGACGTGCTCATCACTGGCGAACACGGCCTTCAGGCGCGTGATCTGCTTGTCGATGAGCAGGTTCGCGCCCGTGTGCAGCACGCGCC
The DNA here is from genome assembly GCF_042429315.1 of Brevibacterium otitidis. NCBI lineage: Bacteria > Bacillati > Actinomycetota > Actinomycetes > Micrococcales > Brevibacteriaceae > Brevibacterium > Brevibacterium otitidis. The sequence goes on from NZ_JBHMAU010000043.1 coordinate 164, forward strand.
GGATCCCGTAGAGCGGGTCCCCGGACCGCCCACGATGGCCGAGGGTGGCCTGCTGGACGCGTTGGCGGCATTGATCGACCTTCTCGCCGGCCAGGGCGACGACGTGGAAGGGATCCATCACCGCTGTTGCCTCGGGCAGCTCCTCGGCGGTCGCGGTCTTGTAACCGGAGAATCCGTCCATCGCGACGACCTCGACTCCGTCACGGAACTCTGCGGTCTGAGCATCGAGCCAGGCCTTGAAAACCTTCTTCGATCGTCCCGGGACCATGTCCAGCAGTCTAGAGGTGTCGGTGCCGTCGCGGATCGGGGTCAGGTCGATGATGACGGTGACGTGCTTGCTGCCCCGGCGGGTGTGGGACCACGCGTGTTCGTCTACGCCGATCACGCGGGCCCGGTCGAACCGGGTGGGATCGTTGATCAACAGCTTTTGGCCGGCGGCCAGGATCGCGTCGTTCGCGGTGTTCCAGGCGACCGCGAGGCCGGCGGCGACCCGCGCGACGGACAAGCGATCGATGACCACGCCCTTGAGCGCCCACAGTGCCGCGTGCCAGGAGAGCACGGCGCGAGGCTCTCCCGGCGGCCGGGGTGTCCTGCCGCCACACGCTGCGACAGTCCGGGCAACGGTAGCGGCGCACTCTGACCTGCAAAATCGTGGGCCTCCAGCCAAGCGGGACGTGGGCGAGGCGGCGGATGACAGTTCCTCGGGAGACGCCCTGCTGACCGCACTGGTGGCACCAGTTGTCTGGATCGAGCACGCGGCATTCGAGAATCGAGCGGTCGGCGTCGATCGACTGTCCAGTCGCGGTCAGGCCGAGCCGGTCGAGCTGACAGAACGAATCGAGATCGGGCGCAGTGAAGGTAGCGTTGGGCACGTCGAGGTCTTCCAGATGGTGAGCGTAAGAACTTCCATCTTCGGAAGACCTCGATGTCTATCCCCGGACCGACGCGCCCACACCGCCATCGACCGCTACACCCTCATCTGTGAAGAGCCCGAATGGCTCTTCAGAGTTGAGTGTGGGCACGCCGGTCGGGCAGGGGTGCTGGGGATAAGCGTCGAGGTCCCTGATGATGAGTGGGCTTTAACCCCCGCTGATCTCAAGGACCTCGACAATGCCTAATTCTACGTGCCCTTGCGCTGTTGCTCTGGATCGCTGTGCCAGGTGTGACGTCCTGCTCGGATTGCCTGACTTCCACCTCATCCACGCCGAGGTCACCGACACCGCCGTCGTCCTCGACATCGAGGCCTGCGACTGGCTGACCGGCTGCCCCGGATGCGGCGTCATCCCGACCGGCCACGGACGCATCACCGTGACCCTGATCGACGCCCCATCCGCTGGACGGCCTGCCCGCCTGCGATGGCGCAAACACCGCTGGATCTGCCGCGAGTCCGCCTGCCCGGTCGTGACCTTCACCGAGCAGAACACGCAGGTCGCCGCCCCACGCGCCCTGCTGACAACCCGCGCGGTGTCCTGGGCGATCCGCCAGCTGCGGTATGAGAACGCCTCTATCCAGGGACTGGCCCGCCAGCTGGGCACGACCTGGAACACCCTGTGGTCCCAGATCCGGCCAGTGCTCAACACCGCCGCTGACGATCCGGCACGGTTCGACGGCGTCGAGGTTCTCGGCGTCGACGAGCACGTCTGGCATCACACGGACCCCCGCCGGCGAGGGCCGAAAGGAACTCACCGGCATGGTCGACCTCACCCGCCACCAGCACCCGACGGCACGTCTGCTGGATCTCGTCCCGGGACGCTCAGCAACGGTGTACAAGGACTGGCTCACCGCACGCGGGCCCAGCTTCCGCAACGGTGTGCAGATTGCGACGCTGGACCCGTTCCAGGGATACAAGAACACGATCGATGACCAACTCGACGACACCACCTGCTTCCTCGACGCATTCCACATCGTCAAGCTCGCCACCAACGCCGTCGATGACGTCCGCAGGCGCGTCCAACAGCAGACACTCAGGCACCGGGGCCGGAAGGGCGATCCGCTCTACGGCATCCGCAACCTTCTACGGGCCAGCCGAGAACGCCTCACCGAACGACAACAGAAACGGTTGCAAGCGGCCTTCGTCGCGCATGAGGACCACATCAGTGTCGAAGTCGCCTACCAGTGCGCCCAGGACATCCGTGACATGTTCCACCAAGACACTCACGCTCAAGGGCGCAGGCTGGCCGCCCGCGTGATCGAGGCCTTGCCGACGTGCCCGATCCCAGAGATCGCCAGACTGGGCAGGACGCTGCGGAAATGGAAGACGACAATCCTGGCGTACTTCGATACCGGTGGTGCCAGCAACGGTGGCACCGAAGCGGTCAACGGGCTCATCGAGCTCGGCAGGCGGATCGCTCGCAGGTTCCACAACCTCGAGAACTACCAGCTACGAATGCTCCTCATCGCTGGCGGCCTGGACGCATCAACCCACACTCAACTCTGAAGAGCCCGTTTGGCACGGTGGCCGTGTGAGTGGTGCATGTACGGCACCGTGATTGGTGCATGTACGGCACCGCAGTGTCGCGAGCGAGTTTCAGGCCCGGAGGGTTGCCCGATGGTGCCGCCGGGTATCTGTGCCCCTGGTTTCACGCCGTCGTACATTTTGCTACCGTGATGAAGGTCACATGCGGATGGTGATGTGTGCCTTCGTTCTCAAGTCCTGGTCAGGGTCCGTGAGACGGTGCGGCTCTGACTGGTCCTTGTCCACAGTTCCGTTTCGGCTATTCCTTCGCAGGTATGAGTGACCTAGTTTTGGTTTAACCGGAAGAGGAGTCGGCAGGATGCAATACCGAGGACGAGGCGTGGTGATGGGTGCGTCGCTGAGTGCGCTTGTGCTGGTCGCTAGTGGGTGCACCGGTGCCGAGGAAGCAGAGCCGACCCCCTCGTTTGCTTCACCCACCGCCGATGCGGATCCGAGCCCCGAACTCACCGAGCCTCCGTACGAAACAGAGTTGAACCTAACGCCGGATGAGAAGAAGGCGGCGGATGAGGCTTACGCCATCTTGGTCAAATTCATCAACGCGTACAACCGAGTAGGTGCTGATTCTGGGAGCAATCCCGAGCGTGCACTCAAGTATGCTTCTGGAGAAGTTGAGAGTGAGTATCGCAGCAGTTTTCGCGATTTTGAGCAAGATGGGCTGAGGGTAGTTGGTGGCGTAACTCATAAGTACCACGAGGTGTCGGACGTCTCGATTCAGGGTTCGGAACCGGGCGAGGGAAACGTTGAATTTCAGTCGTGTGTTGATTTCAGCGCTTTTGATCTTGTTGACGAAGCCGGCCAGTCGCAAGCTGGCGAGGACACACGCCCGTTCATCGTTGTTTACACAGTTTCCAAAGAGGACGGTGGATGGAAGTTCTCTGAGTTGCGGAATACGGACGAGACATGCTGACCGCACTTCTGCGTGCCCTCACGATGGTTCTAGTTTGCGGGCTGTTGATGACCACACATGCCGTGCCCCCGGCTGAGGCTGGCGGGTGTAAAGGGCAAACTTGGGATCGCAGCTTTCAAGCCAAGTGCAAGAACAAGGAGAAGGGCCCAAAACGCGATCGGACACCACCGAAGAAGGACCGCGACGGTTCGGGCCGGGGCGGCGGCAACCGCAACGGTGACAATTCCGATCGTGATCGCCGGGACAACAACGCGGATTCCGGTCCTCGGACCTGTCAGTTGCTTGAGGACGATCCGGGGAGCCGGGCCAGGCAGTGTGAGCGCCGGCCGCAGCCGTCGCCGGATCGTGACGGCAACAGCCCGCCTGACACAGATTTCTATGTGGAGCCTCCACCGGATGTGACGTGGGAAGACGTCGGGGAGACCTCGATCCCGCCGTCTGACATCTTCGTCATGCCCGAGGGGTGGGGTGTGGTGAACAAGCCTGTAGCCGTATGGGCCGGCAACAATTCCTCGCGGACAGAGACGATGGAGCTCGCCGGATACACCGTCGAGATCCGGGTGACGCCAGCGCAGTACAAATGGAACTTCGGTGACGGCAACACAATCACCACGACCTCAGCCGGCCGCAAGCCCAGATACGCACACGACGCCGATATCAGCCATTCGTACACGGAAAGCGGTGAGTACACGATCAATCTGACGACCAGTTACGTCGGTCAGTTCCGTGTCGACGGCGGAGCATGGGAGGACATTCCCGGCACAGCTGAGATCGCATCGAGACCGGTGCCAGTCGAGATCTACCGATACGTGCGCTACCTCGTCGACGAGGACTGCACCAAGAACCCCGACGGCCCCGACTGCCCATGAGAACGCCGGCGGTCACCGCCTCCAGCGTCGGTCCGCTGGGCGGTCGCGCTCGAACCTCAGATGTAAGTGCCGATGTTGGCGGCCCCCGAGGTGTCAGACGGCACGCCCCAAGGAGCCGCGGCAGAAGAACCGGCGCACGCCCCAATCCTCTGATGCCAGCGGGCGCACCACCTCGGCACCGGTATCGAGAGCTTTCTGCAATCCCTGATCAGGCGACCATGCGCCAGCCGAGCTGCCCGCCGGACTCATCGCGCAGCCGCGGTGTCACCTGCCGGTGTGGGAGGATGCCGGTCTTGTCGGCGTAGAAGGCGCGGATCCGGTCCATATTGGCTGCGACATCACCGGTCATCTCCACAGTCGGGCCGAGCCCGGTCGTGTGCGTCGTCGAATCGACGTAGCCCAGGGTCACCGGCATGCCGGTTTCGCGGGCGATGCGCTAGAACCCGGACTTCCAGTGGGTGTGCCCACTGCGGGTGCCGTCCGGGGTGATGACGAGCCCGAAGATCTCCCCAGCGCGGGCAGTCTCGACGACCTCAGCGACGACGCGGCTGGGATTGTCCCGGTCGACCGGGATGCCGCCGGTGGCGCGCATGAACGGCCCGCGCCAGGAGCGGAAAAGGCTTATCTTTCCCATCCAGCGCACATCGATGCCCAGCTCCCAGGCGATGCACAGCATGAGTATGAAGTCCCAGTTCGAGGGGGTGCGCCGATGAGGATCGTCGGCTGGGTCGGTGTCGGCTGGGTGCGCAGCGTCCAGTGGCTGAAGCGCCAGAAGGCGCGGGCGGCGAGTCGTCGGAGCATAGCTCAACCGTAGAGCACTCCCGGCCCCCGAAGCGCACCGGTCCATCCGGCGCGCAGCCAGACGCGCAACGTCGGTCGCCGGTCCCGAGGTGGCTCACACCATGCAGAACTCGTTGTCTTCAGGATCGTGCATGAGCAGCCAGTGGCCCGGCGGGTCGTGGAACTCGCCGATGAACGCAGCCCCGGCCTCGACGAGACGCTCCGCATGGGCGTGCATCGCCTCGATGTCCATGGCCTCACCGGGGCCCCGGTCGCCGACGTGAACGTCGAGATGAATGCGGTTCTTCACGGTCTTGCCCTCGGGCATCTTCTGAAAGAACAGCCGCGGGCCCGTGCCGGTGGGGTCGACGCTGGCATTGGCGTCGTTCCGGTGCTCAGGCGGCAGGTTCCAGGCCTGCAGCTGCTCCTCCCAGGTGGCATAGCCATCAGGTGGGGGCTCGCGGACATAGTCGAGTGCCAGCTGCCAGAAGTCGCCGAGCGCCTTCGGATCGCCGGCATCGAAGGTGACAGTGAACGTGCGTGCCATGGTCTTGCCTTCCAGCGTCATGGTTCAGGTCTGATGGTGCGAGACGGCCTGTACTGCCTCGGCGTGGACGAAGATGCAGAACGGGTGGCCGGCCGGATCGGCGAAGACTTACAGCGCTTCCGCGGGATCCGGCCAGGTCGAGCGCGGCAGGGGTGGGCCAGTTGGATCGCGATCTCAGTCCGCCCGTCAGCGCTGATGAGGTTGAGCCAGTCGATCGGATCCGCATGCTCGCAGGTCTCGGGATCGCGGCCGGGCGGATAGCGCAGACCGAGCGGCTGCCGGTAGAACTCGGCCAGCTCGAAGACGTCCTCGGCGTCGAGGACGACCTGCTTGAGACACGGATAGCCGGCCATGCATCGATTGTCCCACCGGTGCCGCCTCTGCGTCGAGCATCACGACGACGCGCATCACTACACTGAGCGACTTTGAGCCGCATCTTCACGACCAGCGTCGCCTCCGTCTACCCCCACTACGTCACCAAACTGGAGAAGAAGGGCCGCACCGAGGCCGAGCTGCGGCAGGTCATCACGTGGCTCGCCGGCTTCGACGATGGCGCTATCGATGGGCATCTGGCCGCCGAGACGACCTTCGAGGGCTTCTTCGCCGCAGCCTCGCTCAACCCGAACGCTGAGAAGATCACCGGGCCCGAAACCCGATCTCACGACCCGCGAGAATGACGTTCCACGATCGCCCTGGCGGCTGGGAGCCTGCAGTAGCGTGACAACTATGGGATTGAGCGTCTCCGCTGTCATCGCCGACACTGAGCTGACCGATGCCCAACTCACCGCTGTGGGACTGTATCCGCGGCCCGAGACCGCCGCGACCTCGGAGGTCATGCTCAACCCAGCCGATGATCGCGTCCTCGTCACCCGGCACGGTGGCCACACGATCATCGTTGACGGCGCCGCCGAGGTGGCCGAGCAGTTCGAGGGGACGAGCACCGAATTGCCGGGCCGCGTCGTTGTCGCGGGCACCGTCGATTCGGTTGGGTATGCGGTGTTCCGCGTGTTTGACAACGGGAGAGCCGCCCGCGTCCTGGAAACCTCGGACGGCGAGATAGTGACCGACGAAGGCGAGCCCTTGTCGCAGGAAGACTCCTTTGTGTTCCGCACTGACGGCGACGTTGAGGTGGACGGTCAGCTGCTCATCGATACGCTCGCGTCCCTTGCCTCGGTTCCGGGGAGCCCCGACATCTTCGAACTCGAGGGCCAGGTCTACGCCCTCGCCGGCACCGGACTCGAAGTCGAACCCGGGAGCGCGCCCGGGCACGAGCACCTCGGGAACGAAGCCCTCAAGCCTCAGAAGAAGGGCTTCTTCGGGCGGTTGTTCGGCTGAGTCCTGCGGCTCGGACGAGCGTGCCAATCCTTGCCTGAGATCGCTGATGCCTGTGCCGAACGTGTGCGTCGCGACGTGCATCTCACGTTTCGTGTTCCTCGTGCGTCTTCATCGTGAATGAGGGAGAGGTGAGGGGCATGCGCAACACAAGACATACAGTGATCGATTCGGCGCTGGATGAGGTGACTGTCGTTGCTGAAGGCGATGAGCTGACTGGGCTGTACTTCCCCGGCCACCGGCATCTGCCGAACGCGTCGGTGTTCGGCGCCCGGGCGGAGGCCGATGCGGACGAGGTGTTCGTCAGGGCGAAGGCCGAACTGGATGCGTATCTGGCTGGTCAGCGGGAGCCGTTCGATGTGCCGCTGCGCGTGAGCGGGGACGACTTCTCCAAGCAGGTGTGGTTGCTGCTGCGGTCGATCCCGTATGGACAGACCACGAGCTATGGAGCTCTCGCGGAACAGCTGGGGGACCGGCGTCTGGCGCAGCGCGTGGGGCAAGCAGTCGGGCGGAACCCGCTGTGTGTGTTCATTCCGTGCCATCGCGTCGTCGGTGCGGACGGGTCGCTGACGGGTTATGCGGGCGGGTTGGAGCGCAAGCGGTGGCTGCTGGAGCTGGAAGAGCCCGCCGAGGCGACCGGATCGCGACTGTTCTAGAAGATCGGATCTCACGTTTCTCGCTGCTGGAACGTCTACCGTGTGATGAAGATGAAACAGCCATTCGAACAGGCAGTGACGCGGCACGGTGAGGCCGTGCTGCGGGTCTGCCGCGCCGTGCTCGGGCCGGGACCAGACGCCGACGACGCCTGGTCGGAGACATTCCTCGCCGCGCTGCGATCCTGGCCAGACCTTCCCGAGGACACGAACGTGCAGGCATGGCTGGTGCGCGTCGCGCGCCGCAAGGCGATCGACATCACCAGGGCACGTGCACGGCATGCGATCCCCACCGACGATCTCCCTGAACGGGTCTCAGCGGTGGGCAGCCCTGGCGCCGACGAGTACGAGGTGTGGGCGACGGTTGCGGCGCTTCCGGAGCGGCAGCGGCTCGCAGTCGCCTATCACTACCTCGGCGGGCTGCCGCACGCCGAGACCGCCGAACTCATCGGCGGCAGCACGGATGCGGTGCGCCGAGCAGCGGCAGACGGCATCAGGAGACTGAGACAGACCTATCACACGGACGAGCACACGAAAGGAGCATCCCGATGACAGACATCACTCCATCCGGGATCAGTCGTCCGATGAACGAAACCACGGGAGCCGAGCACGCCTCCCTCTTCCCGATCGACCCAGGCGCGATGGAGACCCTGCATACGCGGCTGACCGCACTCGCCGGTGAGCACGGCCTGCTCGACGTCGCCTACCGCACGATCGACACGCCGGTGGGCCGCCTGCTGCTCGCCGCGACCGAAAAGGGCCTGGTGCGTGTCGCGTTCGAGCGCGAAGACTTCGACACGGTGCTGGAGTCGCTGGCGCGGAAGATCAGCCCGCGGGTGCTGGAGGGGCCCCGCCGCCTCGACGCGGCGGCCGCTGAGATCGACGAGTATTTCGCAGGTGAACGGCACACCTTCGACGTGCCCTTGGACTACGCGATGTCCTCGGGATTCCGGCAGACCGTGCAGCGCTACCTGCCGCACATCAGCTACGGCCGCACGCAGTCGTACAAGGAGATCGCCGAGATCGTCGGCAACCCCAAGGCCGTGCGCGCCGTCGGCACGGCGTGCGCGACCAACCCACTGCCGGTCGTCGTGCCCTGCCACCGGGTGCTGCGCACCGACGGCAGCCTGGGCGGGTACATCGGCGGCCTTGATGCGAAGACGACGCTGCTGATGCTGGAAAAGGCCGCATGAACGCGAAGACGAACGCTCCGGACGTGTACGCACAACGCGTGGACTCCGGCGACTGGGAATCGATCACCGCGGAGCTCAACGACTACGGAGGTGCGCTGCTGCCGCAGCTGCTCACTCCGGAGGAGGCCGAGGAGATCCGCGGGCTCTACGACGTGGATGAGGCGTTCCGGCAGACGGTCAACATGGGCCGTGTGCGCTTCGGGGAGGGCCAGTACAAGTACTTCCACGCCCCTTACCCGGAGCCGATCGAGGGGCTGAAGCAGGCCCTGTACCCGCGCCTTCTGCCGATCGCCCGCGACTGGTGGTCCAAACTCGGCCGCGAGGCGATCTGGCCGGACACCCTGAACGCGTGGCTGGACATGTGTCATGAGGCCGGGCAGGACAAGTCCACCGCGATCCTGCTGAAGTACGGCGAGAAGGACTGGAACGCGCTGCACCGCGATCTCTACGGCGATCTCGTGTTCCCTCTGCAGGTGGTCATCAACCTCAACAGCCCCGGTGTGGACCACACCGGAGGCGAGTTCCTCCTACTGGAGCAGCGCCCCAGGGCGCAGTCGAGAGGCACCGCATTCCTGCTGCCGCAGGGGCATGGGTACGTGTTCACCACGCGGGATCGTCCGGTGGAGTCCAAGCGCGGCTGGTCGGCGGCCCCCGTCCGGCACGGCGTCTCGGCGATCCGTTCCGGTGAGCGGTTCACGCTCGCGCTGGTCTTCCACGATGCTGCATGAGGCCGTGATGACCGGCAAGACGTACACGCTCCTCGGGGCGGATCGTACGCCCTACGAGAGCGCGACTCCGGGCGCGCTCGGCGGTCACCGCGCCGGTCGCCTTTACGGGCGCATGGACTGCCCGTCGGCGCTGCGCTCGATCGCTAAGGGCGGCTACGTGACGAACCGGGTGTTCTTCGCCGATGAAGCCACCGCGATCGCTGCAGGGTTCCGTCCCTGTGGCACGTGCCTGCCAGAAAAGTACGCCGCATGGAAGCACACGCGAGATCAGGCCCGATGATGCACAGACACCGACTGTCCAGACCGCTGGCGATGCGCACCGCGGTGCCGAGCGCTGTGGCCGATCTGAGATGAGACCATGGAGCATCTGCACTGCCCCGAGGTCGGGAGGAGCATACGGTGAGCACCCTGTTCGGAGACGACACGATCGACCGACCCGTGCCGGAGCTGCCCGCCGGTGCGCATTACGTTCCACGATGGCTGACTCTGGAACAGCAGCGCTGGATCGTCGCCCGCTTCCACGAGTGGGTGAACGGTCCGGTGCCGATCCGGGCGGCGAAGGTGCGCGGCCACGAGATGAGCGTGCGCACGGTCTGTCTCGGCTGGCACTGGCGACCGTACGAATACACCCGCGAAGCCGTCGACGTGAACGGCAACCGGGTGCTCGACTTCCCTGACTGGATGGTGCGCCTGGGTCGCAAGGCTCTCGTCGCGGCGACAAGTGATCCGCATGCGGGCGATGACTACACGCCCGACACGGCACTGGTCAACTTCTACGACGACATCGCCCGGATGGGCATGCACCAGGACAAGGACGAACGCTCCCTCGCCCCGGTGGTGTCGCTGTCGATCGGAGACACCTGCAGGTTCCGCTTCGGCAACACCGAGACCCGCAGCAAGCCGTACCAGGATCTTCAGCTGGCCTCAGGCGACCTGTTCGTGTTCGGTGGACCGTCGCGCCTTGCGTATCACGGCGTTACGAAGGTCTATCCGGGCACGGCACCTCGCGAATGCGGCCTCGCATCGGGCCGGATCAACATCACGATGCGCGTCACTGGGCTCGGCGGCTGACCCGGGCCTGCCGCCGCATCCCACCGCATCAGCACCACACCGAACGAACGAAGGATCTCAGCTTTGACTCCCACGATTCCCGTCGAAGAACCCGCTGCAGCAGACGATCCGGGCATCGTCATCGGCGAAGACGGACTCGCACGCCCGGCGTGGGCGAGTGTCGATCCGCTGCTGCGCGAGTACTACGACACCGAGTGGGGCATGCCCGTGCGCGACGAGCAGGGCATGTACGAGCGCATCAGCCTCGAAGCGTTCCAGGCGGGGCTGTCATGGGCGACGATCCTGCGCAAAAGGCCCGCGTTCCGCGCAGCATTCGATGACTTCGACCCCGAACGGGTCGCCCGCTACGGGGAGACCGAGATCGAACGGCTCATGGCCGATGCGGGGATCGTGCGGAACCGGGCGAAGATCCGCGCCGCGATCACGAACGCGAACGCCACGCTCCGGCTGCGCGACAAAGGCGGACTGGCCGATTTCGTTTGGTCGTTCCAGCCGTCCGAGACACCCGCCCCGCGCACATTCGCCGAGATCCCCACAAAGTCTCCCGAGTCCGTCGCCCTCTCCAAAGCGCTCCGCAAGGAGGGCTTCGCCTTCGTCGGCCCGACGACGATGTTCGCGCTGATGGAGGCGATCGGGATCATCGACACCCACCTCATCGGCTCGCACCGTCGTGGCTCCTCCGGCGTCTGGCCCGCATGAGCGAGGTCTCGCAGCTCAGGATCGACGCCACCGGCCCGGTCGACCGTGATGCGGCGCTCGGTACGCTCGCTGCGCACGCCGTCGACGGCCTGCACCACGTTGATACGGAGAAGGCGGAACTGACCCGCTGGATCGACATCCACGGCGAACCGCATCCGGTCGCGGTGCGTCTCGACGCGGACGGTGCGACCGTCTCGACAGCGACCCACGACGAGGGCATCAATGCTGAGATCACCAGGCGGGTGCGGCATTGGTTTGATCTCGACACCCATCTCACCCCCGTCAACGCCCATCTCGGCGCGGACCCTCTGTTCGCCGAGCAGGTCGCGCGGCGGCCGGGCATCAGGATCACCCGGTTCCATACCCCGTTCGAAGCGGCCATCCTCACGGTGCTCGGTCAGCAGGTCTCCCTCTCCGCCGGGCGACGGTTCGCAGCACGGCTCGTCGCCGCCTACGGCGCCCATCCGCCCGAGGGCACCCCGAACTCCGGGCTCCGATGCTTCCCGATGCCGGCAGTTCTTGCCGCCGCGCCGATCGACGAGGTGCGTGCGGCGGTCGGGCTCACCGGCGTACGAGCGCGCACCGTGCACGAGGTCGCCGTGCTCTTTGCCGCGGCCGCCGACCACACAGTGCTGCCAGCGCGAGACGAGCTACGCGCCGTCTATGGTGTCGGGCCGTGGACCGTGGACTATCTCGCGATCCGCGCAGGCACAGATCCGGATGCCTTCCCCATGACGGATGCCGTGCTGCGCCGCACCCTCAGTGCTGTCAGTCCAGAGCGCGATGCTGTGCGCGTCGAGTCGTGGCGCCCGTTTCGCAGCTATGCAGCGTCACGGCTCTGGGCGCATTCTCTCTGATCCGGCTCTGATGTGGGCTTGGCGAGCAGGCACAGGCCGCAATCACCGGTTGCATGGGTGCTTCGGACAGCTGGAAGCTTGCGATCAACGGGTAATACAAAGATATGCATCGATGGCATACGAGGTCCTTTCACCTCTTGGATCCCCAATGCCATCTGATACCCGCGCCCTGTGCGCGGATGGCCGGCAAGCTTCATTCGCATCCCTGCGCCACGGTCTGCGGTGGGGAAACCGCAACTTGATCGCCTCTTCGCGGCCTCGACGGGCCGACTGGGTGCTCCCACTCTATCGAAGCTCGTGCAGGAACTTCCAGCCCCAATCTGCACACATGTGCCGGACACACGTCCGGAAATGGAATCCGCTGGCATCTGAGGAGCGCACAAGCCTGAGTGGGGGAGCGCCCCCTGTCGCAGCCCTTTCGCAGCTCTGTCGCAGCCCTGTCGGAGGCGCCGACAGCCCTGGCTGAGATATCAGCGCGCATGCAACCTATACGTCGTAGACGTCTGTTGATCATCCCAGCGCCGAGCCGCACGCTGCGTTGCCGAAAGAACTGCAAAGCTGCAGGTGAGACTGCCCATAACCGGCCGGCCACACTGACCGCTGCGCTGCCGTGGCGCGTGCTGAGGAGCTGAGCACATCTCATGACCCCGATGTCACGTCACCGTTCGCGAGCAGCCCCCGGGGCCGCCTCGATCCTGGCGATCGCCCTGACCGGCTGCACCGGCGGTGATGGGAAGACTGGCGCGTCAGTCGAACTCACCGAATACGCCAGCCGCCCGGATCTCACCGCACCGCCCGTCGAGGGCGAACCCCTCGACCTCAGTGTCGATGGTGCTGAACAGTACTTCTTCATCGGCCCGAAGTCGCGGGAGACCGACGTCTGGTCCGGTCGGCTCATCGTCGACAGCTCCGGCGAACCCGTGTGGATCGAAGAGGATGCCGAAACGAACGGCAACACCGCCGGCTGGGATCTGCGGGTCCAGCAGCACAAGGGCGAGAACGTGCTCACCTGGTGGGAGGGCTTCGTCGATACCCCGCTGGCTGAAGGCGAAGTCGTCATCGTCGACGACACCTATGAGGAGATCGCGCGTGTCGGCACCGGTGGCGACCTGCCGCACCGCAAGGTCGACCTCCATGAGACGACTCTGACCGAAGACGGCACCGTGCTGCTGATGTCATATGTGCCGAAGCAGGCTGATCTCACCTCATTCGGCGGCGACGCAGACGGCTGGGTGTGGGACGGCGTCGTGCAGGAGATCGACATCGAGACCGGCGAGGTGGTCTTCGATTGGAGCTCCCTCGAGCACATCCCCGTCACCGCGTTCCAGCGCAAGTTCGAAGACGGCATGGGCACCGAGGACAAGCCCTTCGATTACTTCCACGGCAACTCCGTCAGCGTCGATGAGGACGGTTCGCTGCTGGTGAATGCGCGCAACACCCACGCCTTCTACAACCTCGACCGAGAGACCGGCGAGGTCAACTGGACCGCCGGTGGGCCGGAATCCGATTTCGAGCTCGGCGACGGCGTCTACTTCGCCTGGCAGCACGATGTCGAACGTCAGGCCGACGGGTCGATCACGATGTTCGACAACCAGTCCTCGCCCACCCTCCGCGACTCCTCGACGCTCGCCGAAGTCGCCACCAGCAAGCGCACCGGGTTCGAAACGGCGATCGAACTGCCCGAGGCGGCCAGCCGCAGCGACGACGAGGACGAGGATGAAGACGCATCCGCCGCTCCAGCGCAGTCCTTCGAGCACATCGTCGTCGAAGCCCTCAACGCTTACGGCGAGCAGCTCAGCAGCGCTGTCGTCGACACCGACGACATGAAGTGACCGGCGGCACCGGCCCGGCTGCGTGAGACTGCGTTAGGCTGACAGCAGCGGAGGAGAACCGCATCTCTTTCAAGGAGGCAGCTGTGAGCTTCAATGTGTATCTGTCAGGCGAGATCCACACCGACTGGCGGGAGGAGATCAAACGCGGTGCCGAAGCCGCCGGACTCGATGTCGTCTTCACCGCCCCGGTGACCGACCACCCGGCAAGCGATGCAGCCGGCGACCACCTGGGCGAGACCCCGAGCCCGTTCTGGCGCGACCACCAGTCCGCCAAGATCAACGCCATCCGCACCCGCACCCTCATCGAGAAGAGCGACATGGTCGTCGTGCGCTTCGGCGACAAGTACAAGCAGTGGAACGCGGCCTTCGACGCCGGATACTGCGCGGCGCTCGGCACCCCCTACATCACCCTCCACGACGAGGACACCGTCCACGCGCTCAAGGAAGTCGACGCCGGCGCCCAAGGCTGGTGCACCACCACCGAGCAGGTTGTCGAGACGCTGCGCTACGTGCTCAACGCCTAAGAGCTCTATCACAGCGGTTGGGGCGGCCTTTCACTCGCCCGAGGCGTGGAAGTGAGAACATGGTCCTCACTGAAACCGAATCCGGTTTCGCGCTCTACCCGTCTGTCGATCGCGCCAGCTTCCCCGTTCGCTGCCCCCGAAGCTCCTGCCAGCGCCGCCCGCGGGAAGCGGCATCGGCAGGTCTGTTCTCAGACCGTAGTTCTGATCGCCTCGGCTAGGCCGGAGTACTGTACGGCCTGACCAGCGTGCCGTTCGAGCGTCGGCAGCCTGATAGACGAATAGCCGAGCTTCTGCAGGATGCGGCGAGGCAGTACGTAGAACTTCCATTGCGAGACGGCGAGCGCGTCGTACTCTTCGTGCGTCTGTGCAGTGTGCACTGCGAACACGTAGATATCGGCGTTGTATGTTTGTTCGCGACTCAGACCGGAGGCGGTGTCCCAATGCGTCCTTTCAAGCCGCTGAAGCTGATGCGTGAGGCTGTGCGCTGTTCCCATGCCTGGATATAGGCGGATGTTTTGACTTCGATTGTGGTTCCCCCAGGTGTGACCACATCGTAGGCGTCCCACTCGATTCGAGATCCGACAGCGCCGACCGCGCGAGAGACGAGGAACTCGGCGATGTATCCGCGCACGTTGTTCACCCTCAAGTTCGACAGTGCGTATCGCCAGAAGTCGAGAACCGTTGCATCGATTCCGTCGAATGGTTCGTCTCCTCGCAGAGGAGCCGGCTGCGGTGGCTGCAGTGCAAAGTCCGTCATGATCCCATTACCGGATTTCTGCCGGCGCGGAAGGGCGATCACGCCGAATCAGAAGCTTATGCGCTCTTCGACGAATCCGACTTCTTCTTCGAAAACTCCTTCCCGCCCGACTTCTTTTCGTCGGACTTCTTGCCACCGGCCTTCTTGCCGCTCGAGGACCCGCCCGACTTCTGCTTCGACCCGCCGCGCCTGCGGTCCAGCGAGGACTTCAGCGCCTCCATCAGATCGACGACGTCCGCGTCATCGCCGTCGTCCTCATCGGCCTCGTCAGGCGTCTCACCCAAGGTCGCTTCGGTATCGAGGGTGTCACCGGCTTTGAGCTTGGCGTCGATGAGCTTGCGCAGCTCGACCTGGTAATCGTCCTCGAACTCCTCGGGGGTGAAATCCGAGGCGAACTGCTCGACCAGCGCGCCGGCGAGCTCCTTCTCCTTGCTGCTGATCTTCGCCTTCGACTTCACTCCTTTGAAGTCGACGCTGCGGACCTCATCGGCCCACAGCATGCCCTGCAGCACGAGCACCTTCCCGCGCACCCTCAGCACACCCAGCCGGGTCTTCTGCCGCAGCGAATACGTCACCACCGCGGTCCGGTCGCTGTCGTTAAGCGCATGACGCAGCAGCAGATACGACTTCGGCGACTTCGCCGCCGGCTCCAGATAGTACGTGCGGTCGAGCATGATCGGATCGATCTGCTCGGTCGGCACGAACTGCACGACCTCGATTTCGTCATTGTCGCTCTCCGGCAGCGCCTCGAAGTCATCATCAGTGACGATGACGGTGTCGTCATCAGACTCGTAGGCCTTGTCGATGTCCTTGTACTCGACTTTCTCACCGCAGACCTCGCAGCGCCGCTCATAGCGGATCCGCCCGCCATCGGCATCGTGGACCTGGTGGAAGGACACGTCGTGATTCTCCGTAGCGCTGTAGGCCTTGACGGGAACGTTCACGAGCCCGAAGGTGATGGCGCCGGTCCATATCGCTCGCATAGCATGAATTCTACGCAGAAAGGGACCACGATGGCGCCAGCTCGCAAGAAGTTCCAGGTCGGAGACCGCACGCTCACCGTCTCCAATCTCGACAAGGTCCTCTACCCGGAGACTGGCACCACGAAGGCCGACGTCATCCGCTACTACCTCACCGCCGCTGACGTCCTCATCCCGCAGATCACCGGCCGGCCGGTCACCCGCAAACGCTGGGTCGACGGGGTCGGCACCGCCGCCGAGGCGGGGGATGCCTTCTTCCGCAAAGACCTGGAGGACTCGGCCCCGGACTGGACCCCCACCGGCACGATCAAGCACAAGAGCGGCACCAACACCTATCCTCTGGCCGAGGAACCGGCCGTACTTGCGTGGTTCGGCCAAGTCGCAGCCCTCGAACTGCACACCCCACAGTGGCGCTTCGGCCGCAACGGCCAGCCGCGCAACCCCGACCGCCTCGTCCTCGACCTCGACCCCGGCCCGGGCACCGACCTCACCGACTGCGCCACCGTCGCCACCTGGTGCCGGGAGATCCTCAAGGACATGGGCATGCCGACCTACCCGGTGACCTCAGGTTCGAAGGGCATCCACCTGTATGCCGCTCTCGACGGTCGGCACAACTCTGAGCAGATCTCCGACGTCGCCCACGAACTCGCCCGCGCACTCGAAGCCGACCACCCCGATGAGGTCGTCTCGACGATGAAGAAGTCCGACCGGACCGGCAAGGTCTTCCTCGACTGGAGTCAGAACAGCGCCTCGAAGACCACCGTGAGCCCCTACTCGCTGCGCGGCCGTCTGCGCCCCACCGTCGCCGCCCCGCGCACCTGGGAGGAACTGGCCGATCCTGATCTTGCGCAGCTGGAGTTCGACGACGTGCTCACCCGCGTCGAAGAGGGCCTGGACCCAATCGCGGACCTCGGTGCGGACCGACTGGAGACCTACCGGTCGATGCGCGATCCCGCCAAGACCAGCGAACCAGTCCCGGCACACAGGCCAGCCGACACCTCGGGAACGGGTGACCCGAGCTTCGTGATCCAGGAGCACCACGCCAGCAGCCTGCACTGGGACTTCCGGCTGGAGCACTCCGGCGTGCTCGTCAGCTGGGCGGTGCCCAAGGGCGTGCCGCTGAAGCACAATGTCAACCGGCTGGCCGTCCAGACCGAGGACCACCCGCTCGAATACGGCAGCTTCGAAGGCACGATCGCCAAGGGCGAGTATGGCGCCGGCGAGGTCACCATCTGGGATGCCGGCACCTATGAGCGCGAGAAGTGGCGCGATGACAAGGAGATCATCGCCGTCCTGCACGGCCGCGAGGACGGCGGGCTCAAAGGTGTGCCGCGCCGGTACGCGCTCATCCGCACGAAGGGGATGGACGGGAAGAACACGTGGCTGCTGCAGCTGATGAAGGACCAGCCCGGCGACCGGGACGCCCCCGCGCCCGAGGCTGGGGAGCGCGGCGAGAAGGCGTCGCCTTCCGCAGCTGGCCGGGACTCCGGGGACGAACCGGTACTCAGCGACATCCCCGCCCCGATGCTCGCCCGCGCGGGCTCGGAGGCCGACATTCGCCTCGGGAAGGGTGCTGGGGAGACGTGGGTTGCGGAGATGAAATGGGACGGTTACCGGACGCTCGCCGCTGTGGGGACCGGGGGAGTGGTGCTCGCCAGCCGCAACGGCCAGGATATGAGCGCGCAGTTCCCGCAGGCAGGCGAGCTCACTGAGCTGATGGAGGGCACCGGGGTCCTCGACGGGGAGCTCGTCGCGCTCGACGCGGATGGGCGACCGGACTTCAGTCTGCTGCAGGCGATGCTCAGCGGCGAGGACGACGTGCCTGAGGACGCCGAGCTGCGCTATATGGTCTTCGACATCCTCGCCCACAACGGCCGCTCGCTCATCCGCGAAACCTACCGGGCCCGCCGGAAGATCCTCACCGAGGTGCTGAGCGAAGGCGAGTACGTCGCCGTGCCGCCGGCGCACGAGGGGTCGCTGGAGGCGGCGATCAGGGCCAGCCGGAGGCTCGGGCTCGAAGGGGTCGTCGCCAAGCGCGCCGATTCGGTCTACCTGACCGGCCAGCGCGGCTCAGCGTGGGTCAAACTCAAAACGCAGCTGCACCAGGAGGTCATCGTCATCGGCGCCCGCGACGGGAAGGGTGCAAGGGCTGGTGGGATCGGTTCGCTGCTTGTCGCCGTGCCCGATGGTGACGGCGAGCTGCGCTACGCCGGCCGGGTCGGAACAGGATTCACCGACCGGCAGCGGGCTGAGATCGAGGCGAAGCTGCGCAAACTTGAGCGCAAGACCCCGCCGGTCGACGATGTGCCGGCCGACGACCAGGCTGACGCATGGTGGGTGAGGCCGACGCTCGTCGCCGAGGTGGCGCTTGCCGGGCGGACGCGGCAGGGCCGGGTCCGGCAGGCCGCCTGGCGGGGCTGGCGTGAGGACAAGGATCCTGACGAGGTGCGCTGGGAGGTGTGACACGTCGTGACGGTGCCGTGGGAAGCTGGAGTCTTCGTTGGAGTCGATCTCGCTGCCGAACCGGGCAGGACTGGATTCGCCCGACTGCAGCGCACACCGCAGGGCCGGGTCGTCGTGGAAGACACCGGCTGTGGGCTCGCTGATGAGGAGCTCATCGAGATGCTCAGTGGGATCTCGAAAGCCGGCATTGATGTGCCCTTCGGCTGGCCGGTGGGGTTCGTTGACTTCCTCGCGGATCATGCACTGGAGCAGCACTCGGCGCCTATGGCAGCAGATGTGCGGTGGCGCCGGGGGATGGTGCTGCGCCGGACGGATCAGCTGGTGCACCAGTGGTGCGGTCTCACGCCCTTGAGTGTGGCAGCCGACCGGATTGCCTACCCGGCGCTGCGCTGGGCCGCAGTCGAGGCGCGCCTGCGCGACCGCGGCATCGACTGCCGACGCGATGGCACCGGGCGGGTGTGTGAGGCGTACCCGGCGGCAGCGTTGAAAGTGTGGCAGCTTCCGTTGCGCGGCTACAAGCGGGACGCAGGGCTGCGGGAGGACATCGTGGCGGGGCTGAACAGGCGGTGCGCAGTTGACCGCAACGGATACGATTCGGTCTGCGTGTCATCGGATGACGCTCTCGATGCGGTCATCTCTGCTTTGGTGGCCGTCGAGGCGGCAGACGGGCGCACGCGCGTGCCGACAGCGGCAGAGCAGAAAGATGCCCTGACAAAGGGATGGATCCACATTCCGTTTAGCACGGTGGCCGTGTGAGTGGCGCGTGTACGGCACCGTGATTGGTGCATGTACGGCACCGCAATGTCACGAGCGAGTTTCAGGCCCGGAGGGTTGGTCGATGGTGCCGTTGGGTGCCCGTGCCCCTGGTTCCACGTCGCCGAACATTTTGCTACCGTGATGAAGGTCACATGCGGATGGTGATGTGTGCCTTCGTTCTCAAGTCCTGGTCAGGATCCGTGAGACGGTGCGGCTCTGACTGGTCCTTGTCCACAGTTCCGTTTCGGCTATTCCTTCGCAGGTATGAGTGACCTAGTTTTGGTTTAACCGGAAGAGGAGTCGACAGGATGCAATACCGAGGACGAGGCGTGGTGATGGGTGCGTCGCTGAGTGCGCTTGTGCTGGTCGCTAGTGGGTGCACCGGTGCCGAGGAAGCAGAGCCGACCCCCTCGTTTGCTTCACCCACCGCCGATGCGGATCCGAGCCCCGAACTCACCGAGCCTCCGTACGAAACAGAGTTGAACCTCACGCCGGATGAGAAGAAGGCGGCGGATGAGGCTTACGACGTGCTGGTCAGTTACATCAAGGCGAACAACGCGGTTTTGGCTGACTCAGGAGGGGAGCCTGACCGAGCGCTTCAGTACACGAGCGGAGAGTTGCGTGACGAGCACGTCGAGTCGTTCGGATCGATGGCGGTCGCGGGTGAAGTTGCCGTTGGAGGAGTCTCGCATCGCTACCATCATTTGGATGAACTGGAGAAGTCGTCTGGCGCAGACGGAGAAGCAGTATTCGAGTCCTGTTTGGATTTTAGTAATTTTGATCTCTTGGATAAAGATGGAGAATCTCTCAGCGGCGGTGACACGGACCCTAGTATTGTCCGCTATTCGCTGGACGGCTCGAATTCCGGCTGGTCCCTAACAGATATCGAGTTTACGGAATACTCATGCGACTGATCCGGCTGTACATCGCGATTCTTGCGGCTCTAACAATGGTGCTCGTGGGTGTGATCATCGCCGTTCCTTCGCCGGTGCCTTCAATTGCAAATTCATGTGATTCAAAGACCGCGAAAGACCGGTTCAAAATCAGATGTAAAGACAGCAAGAAGGGGCCAAAACGCGATCGGACACCACCGAAGAAGGACCGCGACGGTTCGGGCCGCGGTGACGACGGCGGCAACCGCAACGGCGACAATTCCGATCGTGATCGCCGGGACAACAACGCTGATTCCGGTCCTCGGACCTGCCAGTTGCTCGAGGACGACCCGGGGAGCCGGGCCAGGCAGTGTGAGCGACGGCGGCCGCCGTCGCCGGATCGTGACAGCAACAGCCCGCCTGACACAGACTTCTATGTGGAGCCTCCACCGGATGTGACATGGGAAGATGTCGGGGAGACCTCGATCCCGCCGTCTGACATCTTCGTCATGCCCGAAGGGTGGGGTGTGGTGAACAAGCCAGTAGCCGTATGGGCCGGCAACAATTCCTCGCGGACAGAGACGATGGAGCTCGCCGGATACACAGTCGAGATCCGGGTGACGCCAGCGCAATACAAATGGAACTTCGGTGACGGCAACACAACCACCACGACCTCAGCCGGCCGCAAGCCCAGATACGCACACGACGCCGATATCAGCCATTCCTACACGGAAAGCGGTGAGTACACGATCAATCTGACGACCAGTTACGTCGGTCAGTTCCGTGTCGACGGCGGAGCATGGGAGGACATCCCCGGTACCGCTGAGATCGCCTCGACACCGGTGCCAGTCGAGATCTACCGGTACGTGCGCTACCTCGTCGACGAGGACTGCACCAAGAACCCCGACGGCCCAGATTGCCCATGAGAACGCCGTCGGTCACCGCCTCCCGCGTCGGTCCGCTGGGCGATCGTCATCGAACCTCAGATGTGTGTGCCGGCGTTGACGACATGCCCCGAGAAGTCGCGCCAGAAGTAACGGCGAACGCCACGCTCATCTGATCACAGCGGGCGCACCACCTCGGCGCCGCTGTCGAGAACTTTCGGCAATCCTTGATCAGGCGACCGTTCGCCCGTCGAGCGGCCCGCCGGACTCATCGCGCAGCCGCGGTGTCACCTGCCGGTGCGGGCGGATGCCGGTCTTATCCGCGTAGAAGGCCCGGATCCGATCCATATCGGCTGCGACATCGCCGGTCATCTCCAGGGTCGGGCCGAGCCCGGTCGTGTGCGTCGTCGAATCGACGCAGCCCAGGGTCACCGGCATGCCGGTCTTACGAGCAATGCGGTAGAACCCGGACTTCCAGTGAGTGTGCCCGCTGCGAGTGCCGTCCGGGGTGATGACGAGCCCGAAGATCTCACCAGCGCGGGCAGCCTCGACAACCTCGGCGACAACGCGGCTGGGATTGTCGCGGTCGACCGGGATGCCGCCGGTGGCGCGCATGAACGGCCCGTGCCAGGAGCGGAAAAGGCTCTTCTTTCCCCATCCAGCGCACATCGATGCCCAGCTCCCAGGCGATGCTCAGCATGAGTATGAAGTCCTAGTTCGAGGTGTGAGGTGCGCCGATGAGGATCGTCGGCTGAGTCGGTGCCGGCTGGGTGCGCAGCGTCCAGCGGCTGAAGCGCCAGAAGGCGTCGGTGGCGAGTCGTCGGAGCATGGCTCAATCTAGAGCGCGCCCGACTCCCGAAGCGCACAGGTCCATCCGGCATACAGCCTGGCTCGCAACGTCGGTCACCGGTCCCGCGGTAGTTCACACAATGAGGTGGTTCACACCATGCAGAACTCGTTGTCTTCGGGATCGTGCATGAGCAGCCAGTGGCCCGTCGGGTCGTGGAACTCGCTGACACAGGCCGACGGCTGTTCTTTCAGAAGATGCCCGAGGGCTCTGCGGCTGACCCCGGCTGGTGCGCCTCAGCGCCGACGGCGCCGGCCGGTGCCGAAGATCCCGCGGGCGATCTCGCGGGCAGCGGTGCGGGTGAACTGCCGGAACTCGCGGGAATTCACCACCTGCTCGAGCATCGTCTGATCCTGTCTCCCGGGCTTAGTCGACCGGTTGCGGCTGGTTCTGCCCGCCCCCGCGCTGTCCGGCAGCGGGATCCGGGCCCCACCGTGTTCGGCACCCGGCCCGCTGCCTGACACCGGTTCCGGACCCGAGGTGGGACCCGAGACTGGGGGACCCTCCGCTTCGGCGTCGGCGGCACCGGCTTCCAGTCGCTGGGTGAGGATCTCGCGGGCCGATTCCCGGTCGATGCGCTCGCCATAGGTCGCCTGCAGCGGGGAGTCGGCGACGAGCTTTTCCATGAGAGCCGGGTCGCTGGGCCCTATCTTCGAGCGCGGGGCGAAGATCTTCGTCGCAGCGACCGGCGTCGGCGCACCATCGGGATCCATGACGGTCACGATCGCCTCACCGGTGCCGAGGCTCGTGAGCAGCTCACCGAGGTCGTAGTCAGTCGTCGGGAAGGTCGAGACGGTCTCCTTGATCGCCTTGGCCTCCTTGGGCGTGTGGGCGCGCAGCTGATGCTGGATGCGCGAACCGAGCTGGGCGAGCACCGCCTCGGGAACGTCGGTGGGCTGCTGGGTGACGAAGAAGACACCCACGCCCTTCGAGCGGATGAGCCGCACCGTCTGCGCAACGGAGTCGAGGAACGCCTTCGAGGCGTCGGCGAAGAGCAGATGGGCCTCGTCGAAGAAGAACACGAGCTTCGGCTTGTCGGCATCGCCGACCTCCGGCAGAGTCTCGAACAGCTCGGCGAGCAGCCACATGAGGAAGGTCGAGAATAAGGCCGGGCGGTTCTGCACCGCCGGCAGCTCCAGCATCGAGATCGCCCCAGCCTCACCGTGAGTGCGCAGCAGGTCGGAGATGTCGTATTCGGGTTCGCCGAAGAACGCGTCGGCACCCTGGATCTCCAGGTTCGCGATCGCCCGCAGGATCACCCCAGCCGAGGCGGTGGAGACTCCGCCGATGTCCTTCAGGTCGGCCTTGCCCTCCGGGGAGGTGAGGAAGGACAGCACCGCTTTGAGGTCGGAGAGATCGAGCAGTGCCAGGCCTGCGGAATCGGCGTAGTGGAAGATGAGGCCGAGGACGGATTCCTGGGTGTCGTTCAGGCCCAGGACTTTCGACAGCAGGAGTGGTCCGAAGGAGCTGACACTCGCACGCATCGGGATGCCGGTGCCCTCTCCGCCGAGGGAGTAGAAGGTCACCGGGGAGGCCTCGGGCTGCCAGTCCTGGCCGTTGGCCTGCGAGCGGGCGGTGAGCTTCTCCGAGGACTCGCCGGCCGTCGCCAGACCCGAGAGATCGCCTTTGAGATCCGCGGCGAAGACCGGGACGCCGGCTGTCGACAGCGCTTCGGTGAGCACCTGCAGGGTGATCGTCTTGCCGGTGCCGGTCGCGCCGGCGATGAGGCCGTGGCGGTTGAGCATGCTCAAAGGGATGCGCACGCGCACATCGGGCACCGGGGTGTCGCCGTCGAGTGCGGAGCCGAGTTCCAGGGCGGGTTCGTCGAAGGTGTAGCCGGCGCGGATCGCTTCAAGGGCCTGCGTGTCGCTCATGCTGTCATTCAAGCACAGCAGGCGCGCGGGCGAGCAGACCGTGTTCTGCCGGAGGCGGGCTGGTTCCCTTCTGCCGGAGGCGGGCTGGTTCGACGCGTCAATCGATCTGGGCTGCGCGTTCGGCACGGGCGAGATCGGCAGGCGTGTCGATGTCGATGAGCTCGACCTCGGTGGCCGGGACGAGCGTGACATCGCGGCTGCGGTACAGCGCCCTGACCGGCAGGCCGGCTGTCGGCCCCACACCGGTGAGGGCGTCCCGCAGGGTCGCTTCGGGCCAGGCTGCGCACAGGAACTGCACTCGCCCGCGGGGGTCGACGGCAGCCGCCGGGGTGCCGGCAGTGACAGCCGCGCGCAGCCGATCCAGCAGCGCAGCGGACACCGACGGCATATCGCCGGCGAGCACCAGGATGATCCGCTCACCGGCCGACAGCGCGGCAAGAGCGCAGCTGATGCCGTGCAGCGGCCCACCGAAGGTTGGCTTCTCCTCCACGAGACGCAGGCGGTCGAGCATCCCGGCCTCGATGCCGGCAGGCGAACCGCACACGAGGATCTCGCCGACCCCGGCTGCCTCGACGGAGCTGAGCAGCGAGGCGATGACCGGGCTCCCGGCGATCTCTAGGCCCGGGGTGTGCCGGCCGCCGAAGCGGCTCGAACGCCCACCGGTGAGGATGATCGCCGCCGTGCACATGCCGCAAGTCTACGGGCGCTGCCCGTCCTGAGGCGACCACCGCCTCGGGCGCGAGCATTCCCGGCAGACCGGGTGCGCCTGAGGCTGGCTGCGTGACCGGGATCACCAGTAGGCTGGGGCGGGAGGGCAGCGACCGACTGCAGGCGGGGGCGCAGCGCCGCTGCGGGGAGAGGAGGTCCGATGGACGACCGACACCGCGAACGGCGATCCGGTGCAGCGAGGACTGAGGGCGGCTGAGGATGGCGGGTCAGGTCGTGCGTCCAGCCCAGCGGCTCAAGGAACTGTGCATCGACTACATCGTCATCCTCGGCTGCCTCGTGCTGCTCGCCCTCGTCTGCGCTGCGTTCTACGGCCTCGTCCTCGGCGGGGTGCCGGAGTTCAGCAGCACCCACACCCAGCTCATCGTGACGCTCACCTCGGTGGCGCCGATCATCCTCCTCTTCTCCGCCCTCGACTACCGCCGGCCCTGCGGCACCATCGGCAAACGCCGGGCCGGGCTCATGGTCGCCTACCGCGCCCGCGCACCGTGGCGGGCGTTGGTGCGCAATGCGGTGAAGTTCATGCCTTGGCAGCTGGCCCACATCGGGGTCATCGACGGGGTCTACACCGAGTTCGATCACCCTGTCTCCCTCATCGTCATCTGGGCGGGGCTGGGGCTGCTGTTCGTGCTGCTCGGCATGAGGCTGCTGCGGGCCGATGGCCGTCACCTCGGCGATATGCTCGCCGGCACCCAGGTGGTGCCGGTCGGCAGTACAATCACGCCATGACCGAGGAACTGCCCGGCGGGGCTGTCCACCCGCTGCCCGACGACCTGCGTGCTGAGCTCACCGCTCATGCGCAGGCCGAGGCCGCATGGCTGGACATCACGACACTGGCGCGTAACGAGTTCATCTGCTGGGTCGAAGACGCCAAGCAGGCCGCCACACGTGTGCGCCGCATCCGGCGCACCCGTGAGGAGCTTGAGGATGGGATGCGCCGGCCGTGCTGCTGGCCCGGCTGCAAGCACCGCGAGCGCACCGGCAGGCCACCGGCCGCCCAGGGCAGCTGAACCTCAGTCGTTCTCCTCGGTGGCGGCGATGACCCGGTAGACGCCGGGCAGTTCGGTCAGCTCTTCGACCAGCGTGCCGGACTTGAGATCCGGGCCGGGGGTGAAGCGCAGCGACGCCTGGATGATTGTGCCCTTCCGGCCGTGCAGGCGCTGCGTGTGGGTCAGGGCCGCCTCGTATCCCAGCTCCGAGGCGGTGGCGAGGATGTCGCGCAGCAGACCGTGGCCGTCAGCGTAGCGGATCGTGATGTAGCGCGAATGGCGCGGATCGCGCATCCGCTTGACTGCGAAGGTCACGACGAACACGGTCAGCAGGTACAGTCCGACCGTCAGCGCCGCAACAGTCGGCATGCCGGCACCGCAGGCCATCCCGACCGAGGCGGTCACCCAGATGCTGGCTGCGGTCGTGAGCCCGGAGACGATGTTCTGGCGCACGAAGATGACACCGGCACCGAGGAAGCCGATGCCGGTGACGATCTGCGCGGCGATCCGGGTGGGATCGCGGGTGACGTCCTCAGCTGAGGCGAAGCCGTAGACCGACACGAGCGTGAAGAGGGCAGCGCCCAGGCCGACGAGGATGTGCGTGCGCGCTCCGGCGCTCTTGTGACGCAGCTCGCGTTCGACGCCGATGATCGCCGAGAGCACGAAGGCGGCCACCAGCAGCACGGCCTGGGTGCCCAGGTTGGCGGGAACGAGATCGATGTCCACGTCGGTGTCCTCACTCCCTGTTCTGTCAGCTGCCGTCGCCGAGGCGGTGGGCACCGGTGCCGGGGACGAGTCCGTTGCGTGCAGCGAAGGGGTCCCAGCCCGGGTCGGCATGGACGTCGAGTTCGACGAAGTCGCAGGCCTCACGGGCCTGCTCCGGGCTCGTAAGCGATGCGATGAGGGCAGCGGTCATGTCCATCCCGGCAGCCACACCCGAGGATGTCCAGCGGCTGCCGTCTTCGACCCAGCGGGCGACCGGCTGCCAGTCGACATCGCTTCCGAAGCCCGTCGCCCACCGGTAGGCGCGCTTGTTCGTCGTCGCCCGGTGCCCATCGAGTAGGCCAGCCGCTGCCAGCAGCGCCGATCCGGTGCACACCGAAGCCACCACCTCGGCGCCGGCACAGTACTCCCGCAGCCAGGCGAGGAACCCCTCCTCGGTGACGAGCCGGCGCGTGCCGAAGCCGCCGGGGACGAGCACAATATCTGCTGCCGGGGCTGCGGTGCAGGCGGTGTCGGGCACGATCCGGGTGCCCTGATGGCTGGCGACCGGCTCACCGGTGGGCCCGAGCATGACGATGGTGAAGTCAGCGGGCAGCACGCTGAGCAGCTCGACGGGCCCGAAGACATCGAGCAGTTCGAACCCCTCGAACAGGACGACGGCGACAGTGCGGTTCTCCACTGTGTCAGTCTACGCGGTGGCTGTGCCGGTCGGCGCGGTGGTGCCCTCAGCCCGGCCCGCGCACCCGTGGCCGCACCGGGACCGCCTCACCTGCTCCGTTGCCGGCGCGTAGCGGAAGTTCTGCTGTGTACGCGTGGGGTCTGGCTGGTCACTAGACTGTTCGCCATGAGTTCCCAGACCCAGACGACCGGCACCGGTGAGACCCGAGCGCAGACGAAGCTGCATACCACGCAGATCGGCAGCGGCGGCGCGGATACCGAGAAGATCGTCTTCCTCCACGGCCTGTTCGGCCGCGGCAAGAACTTCACCTCGATCGCCAAGGGCCTCGAGCCCGAATGCACGAGCCTGCTCGCCGACCTGCCCAACCACGGGCAGTCCCCGTGGACCGAGGAGTTCGACTACGTCGAGATGGCCGATGCCGTCGCCGAGGAGCTCGTCGCCTTCGGTGCCGAGGAGTCACCTGTCGGTGTGGTCGGGCATTCGATGGGCGGCAAAGTCGCGATGATGCTCGCCCTGCGTCACCCCCAGCTGGTCGACCGCCTCGTCGTCGAGGACATCGCGCCGGTCAGCAGTGCAGACTCCTCACACGATGCCGGCAGCGGCTTCTCCCACCTGCTCAACACCCTGCGCGCCCTCGACCTCTCCACCGTCGACTCCCGCAGTGAGGCTGATGAGAAACTCGCCGCAGACATCCCCGACGACCGTGTGCGCGGCTTCCTGCTGCAGAACCTGCGGCCCGGTGATGACGGCTACTACTGGGAGCCGAATCTCGACCTGCTGTGCCGCTCCCTGTCGAGCATCGGTGACTTCCCCGACACAGACGGCAGGACCTACGACCGGCTCGTCCTCTGGGCTGCCGGTGAGAGGTCCGACTACATCAAGCCGGAGTACACCCCGGCGATGCGCGCGCTGTTCCCGCGCATGCTCAAGGTCACCATCAAGGGAGCCGGGCACTGGATCCACTCGGAGAAGCCCCAGGAGTTCCTCGCCGCGCTGCGCCGCTTCTTCATCTCATAAGCGCCACCGTGAGCTGCAGAGCAGTCCCGCGCTGGTAGTTTTGGTGTCATGCATGATGACCAGCCGGGACACCCGGACCCCACGCGTTCCCCACACCCTCAGCCGCACACCGCCCCCGGCCCTGAGACCGGCCGCAGCCCAGACCACCACGCCGCGCCCATGGCACCGGCAGCTCCGGACGGCCAGCCCACACCACCCGGCGACCCGTACGTCACAGCGGATCTGCCCGCAGCTGACCCCTCTACCGCGGTCCCCTCGACCGCGGAGCGCGGTCAGACGCATTCGGAGTTCTACCGCTTGCCGGGCAACCGCTGGTGGAAGGGCGTCATCACGATCGTCGCGCTGCTCATCACGATGCTGGTCGCATCGTTCGTGTTCTCCCTCATCGCCAGCATCATCGACCTGGCCACCGGCCAGCTCGATTTCGAAGCGGCGGCGGAGGGCAGAATCGGCATGTCGCCGCTCATGCTGCTGGCCACCAACCTCTCCCTCATCGCCCTCGCCGTCGTCGCGCTCATCTTCCACCGCTTCCTGTTCCGGCAGCGCATCGGCTTCCTCAACTCGGTGGTCGGACGGTTCCGCTGGACGTGGCTTCTGTGGAGCCTCATCCCCATCGGCATCGGCTTCGCCATCTACATCACACTGCTTGTCGTCAGCAGCGACTGGGATGCCTACGCCCCGCTGCCGGCCGGAATGACCATCTTCTACCTCGTCGTCGTCCTGCTCACCACCCCGTTCCAAGCCGCAGCTGAGGAGTACGTCTTCCGCGGCGTCATCCAGCGCATCGCCGGCTCCTGGGTGCGCGGGCCCATCCCGTCGCTCATCCTCGGCACCGCCGTCAGCTCCGTGCTCTTCGCCGCAGTCCACATGGCCGGCGACCCGTGGCTGATCCTGTACTACTGGCTCTTCGGCGTCTTCCTCTCCCTCCTCGCCCACTACAGCGGCGGGCTGGAGGCACCGATCGTCATCCACGCGATCAACAACGTCGCCATGTTCGTCACCGCGACCTTCAGCGGTGAGATCGCCCAGCAGATCGACCGCTCGGCCGGTGCCGGCGGGCCGTTCATGCTCATCCCGGTCGCTGCGATCCTCGTCGTCTCCGCCGCAGCGATCATCCTCGCCCGAGTGCGCAGCGTCCAGATGTACGGGGTGGCCGAGGAGATTCCGCGCCGCGGCGCGGTGGATGTTGGTGCCCCAGTGCAGCAGTGGGGTGCTGAGGCACCACCGCCATTGCCGTACGATCACTACGCGCGTGCCGATGCCGCCCAGCCGCTCGCTCCCGAGGCGGTGCGGCCACAGCACTTCGGCGCCGGCTGGCAGGGCGGGAACACTGGACAGCCCGGCCCCACCCAGCCCGGTCCGGGACAGGCGGATCCCCAACAGCTGGGCCCCGGACAGCCGGGTCGGAATCCTGGTCAGCAGTCAGGCCAGCAGCCGGATCAGCAGCCGCCCGCTTGGCCGGACCAGCGGTGACAGCGACAGCGGCCGGGATCCGATCGGATCCCGGCCGCTGCATGTCTTACGGCCGCTGCATGTCTTACGACCGCCCAGCGCGGTTGCCCATCACTTCTGCTGCTTGGCTGCCTTCGCCTTCGCTTTGCGGGCCTTTTTGTTCTCACGCACCTGCTGCAGCGTCTCATCATCGACGATATCGGCAACGGAGATGAGCGCATCGGCATCTCCGTACTCACCGGCAGCCTCACGCCAGCCATCGGCCTGCAGATCGAACTGCTTGCCCAAAAGCGCTAAGAAGATCTTCGCCTTCTGATCGCCGAAGCCCGGCAGCCTCTTCAGCCGCTTGAGCACCTCGGGCCCGTCCGGATCACCGTCGGTCCACAGCCCCTCGGTCTGGCCGTCATAGTCGGCGCAGATCGTCGCCGCGAGCTTCTGCACCCGCTCAGCCATTGACTTCGGGAACCGGTGGACCGCCGGCTTCTGCCTGAACGCCTCAAGGAACTCCTCGGGATCGGCCTTCGCCACCAGCTCAGGGGAGTAGCCGCCGAGGCGCTCGGCCAGCTTGGCCGGGCCTGCGAAAGCGGACTCCATGGTGACCTGCTGGTCAAGCAGCATGCCGGTGAGCAGGGCGAAGGGATTCTCAGCCAGCAGCTTGTCAGCGGCCGGTTCAGTCGCCAGATACAGAGTCGTCATGCCCCCATTGTGTCAGCTCTCGGGGTTCGGCTGCCTGGGACAACCCTGCTAGCGTTTCATCCATGACAACGCATGCGTTCTCCCGCAGCAGCGGTAGTGCGACCTGCCCGTGCGGCGGCCTGCCGAAAGGCGCGGCCTTCCGCGACTGCTGCCAGCCCGCCCTGAACCTGCAGACCTGGCCTGCCACCGCTGAGGCGCTCATGCGCTCGCGCTACTGCGCATTCGCCACCGGCAACGGCGACCACCTGTTCCGCACCTGGGATCCGCGCACCCGCCCCGCCGACACCACCCCGCCGGTTGCTGACTGGGTGCGCCTGGAGATCCTGCGCACCGAGGCCGGGGGAGCAGACGACACCGAAGGCCTCGTCGAATTCCGCGCCCACTGCATCGAAGACCGCGAAAAGCACATCATCCACGAGGTGTCGACCTTCGCCAAGCGCGCTGGCCGCTGGGTCTACGTCGACGCCCTCGAAGCCTCCGGCCAGCCGGCGGCATCACAGTGAGCCAGCGCAGCGCCTTCTTCCTGCGCGGCATCAACCTCGGCGGACGCAACCGCGTGCCGATGGCCGAACTGCGCGCACTCGCCGGCCGCCTCGGCGCCTCAGGCATCGCCACCCACCTGGCCAGCGGCAACCTCGTGTGCACCCCGCCCGAGGCGCCGGCCGCCTTCACCGTCCGCCTCGCCGCAACCCTGGAGGAGACGTACGGATTCGCCGTCCCGGTGCTCACCCGCACCGCAGCCGAACTCGCAGCGATCCTCGCTGAGGATCCCTTCACCGGCATCGCCGACGATCCCAGCACGGAACTCGTCTACCTCTTCGCCGCACCCGTCGCTGCATCCGTCCGCTGCGAGCTGCCGCTCACCGGCGGGGAACAGGCCGCCTGGGCAGCCGGTCACGTGCGGGTCTGGCATGATCGCGGAGTGCACGGCTCGAAGGTCTCCCACAGCCTGCTCGAACGCCGGTTGGGCATCACCGTCACCGCCCGCAACGTCCGCACCCTGGCGGCCATCTCGGCTCTGTGTGACCGGGCGGAATAGGATGGGCAGGCGTGCCGTTACGCACTTAAGAAGCCACACCCCATGGAGGTTCAGTGACACAGCGCCCCGCGGCCGACCCGAATGAGAAGTTCAGCGACTACGCCCACGGCGAGAAGCTCGTGAGCACCGCCTGGGTCGCCGAGCACCTCGGCGACGACGGACTCGTCATCGTCGAAAGCGACGAGGACGTCCTGCTCTACGAGACCGGCCACATCCCCGGGGCCGTCAAGGTCGACTGGCACACCGAGCTCAACGACCCCGTCACCCGTGACTACCTTGACGGCGAGGGCTTCGCCGCCCTCATGTCGAAGAAGGGCATCAGCCGTGAGGACACCGTCGTCATCTACGGGGACAAATCCAACTGGTGGGCCGCTTACGCCCTGTGGGTCTTCGAGCTCTTCGGCCACCCTGACGTGCGTCTGATGGACGGCGGGCGCGCCGCCTGGATCGCCTCCGGCGGTGAGATGACGACTGACGCCCCCAAGCGCGAGACCACCGACTACCCGGTCGTCGACCGCGTCGACGACGCCAGCCGCGCCTTCATGACCGATGTGCTCGACCACCTCGGCAAGCCGCTCATCGACGTCCGCTCCCCAGAGGAGTACACGGGCGCCCGCACCCACATGCCCGACTACCCCGAAGAGGGCGCCCTGCGCGGCGGGCATATCCCGACGGCGGCCTCGGTGCCGTGGGCGCGGGCGGCCAACGACGACGGCACCTTCCGCTCCCGTGAGGAACTCGAGGCGATCTACACCGATGAGGTCGGCCTCGACCGCGCCGATGACATCATCGCCTACTGCCGGATCGGTGAGCGCTCCAGCCACACGTGGTTCGTGCTGCGCTACCTGCTCGGCTACGAATCGGTGCGCAACTACGACGGCTCCTGGACCGAATGGGGCAACGCCGTGCGCGTGCCGATCGTCAAGGGTGAAGACCGCGGGGAGGTGCCCGGCCGCGCATGAGCGAAAACATCCCTGAGTCGCTGCAGGAGATCATCGACGACTTCGCAGCGCTGGCCGAACCGGACAAGCTGCAGCTGTTGCTCGAATTCAGCAATGAGCTGCCCGGCCTGCCCGAGCGCTACGCCGACCATCCGGAACTGCTCGAACCGGTCCCGGAGTGCCAGTCACCGATCTTCCTCGTCACCGAAGTCGGCGAAGATGAGCAGGCCGGAACCGAGGCGCCGGCTGGCGAGGGTGCCGAGGTGCGGCTGTTCTTCTCCGCCCCGCCCGAGGCGCCGACGACCCGCGGCTTCGCCGGCATCCTGCACGAGGGCCTCAACGGGCTGAGCGCCAAGGAGATCCTCGATGTGCCTTCGGATCTGGCGCTCAAGCTCTCCCTCAACGACTCCGTCAGTCCGCTGCGGCTGCGCGGCATGTCCGGGATGCTCGCCCGCATCCAGCGGCAGGTCAAGGAGAAGGCCCTCGGCTGAACCCCGCAGGGCCCACCCGAGGGCCATCCGCCCGCAGGCCGGCGCAAGCGCCTGAGCCCGCGCCTGTCTCAGCCGAGCAGTGCGCGCAGGGTGACGACGCCGACCGAGCCGATGAGCGCTGCCGCCGGCAGGGTGATGACCCAGGCCAGGGCGATCGGCTTCATGAGGTTCCAGTTCGCCGCCCGGTTGACCAAGCCGACACCAAGCACCGCACCGATGAGGATGTGTGTTGAGGACACCGGCAGGCCTAGTACCGAAGCACCCATGACGACACCGGCAGCGGCGAGCTCGGCGGCGAACCCGGAGGCCGGGTGCATCTTCGTCAGGCCCGTGCCGACGGTCTGGATGACCTTGCGGCCGACGAACCACAGCCCGGCGATGAGCGCGACACCAGCAGTGACCATGATCGCCGCCGGCACCGCCGACTCCTCAGCCACCGACTGCGTTTTGAGCACATCGATGATCGCTGCGAACGGGCCGACGGCGTTGGCGATGTCATTCGAGCCGTGGGAGAACGCGAACGCCGAAGCGGTGAACACCTGCATCCAGCTGAAGAGCAGGAACGTCGAGCGTGACAGATCGTGGTGGCGCAGCGTCTTGGCGAAGATAAACACCGCCATCCACACCGAGGCGCCGATCATGCCGAGGACGAGGAAGTTGCCGATTCCGTCGAGGGACAGGTCGAGGTTCTTCAGTCCCTTGAACAGCAGCATCGAACCGATGATGATCGATCCGCCGGCGGCCAGCAGCGGCACCCACACCTGCAGTGCGCGGTGCGAGTTGACCTCGTCGACCTCCTGCTGCAGGTCGTACAGCTCGCGGTAGTAGTCGGACTCGAGATCGTCGCGGTCGAAGTCCGGCAGGTTCACCTGCGCGGCGTCACGGGCCATGACGTTGGTGTAGGCGATCTGCTGCAGTTCGGTCAGCCGCTCGAAGGACTGCTTGTGGCGGGTGCGCAGCTCAGCGCGGGACTGGCGCAGCTTGCGCAGCTTCTCATCGGCCGTCTCGTTGTAGACGAGGATGTGCTTCTTGATCTGGCCGAAAAGCACATAGGCGGCGATGCCGCCGAGCACCGGGGAGAGCACCCACGAGATCGCGATCTGCCCGATCTGACCCCACTGCACCATCTCCAGTCCGCCGGTGCCGGTGACGATGCCGAGGGTGACCGCTGCACCGACGATGCCGCCGATGATCGAGTGCGTCGTCGAGACCGGCCAGCCCATCCGGGTGGCCACGAGCAGCCAAACAGCCGCACCGAGCAGCGCTGACATCATGATGAACACGAAGTCCATCGGGTTGAT
The DNA here is from genome assembly GCF_042429315.1 of Brevibacterium otitidis. NCBI lineage: Bacteria > Bacillati > Actinomycetota > Actinomycetes > Micrococcales > Brevibacteriaceae > Brevibacterium > Brevibacterium otitidis. The sequence continues at coordinate 34,119 of NZ_JBHMAU010000043.1, forward strand.
CGGCATGCCGCCGAGGTCGACGATGCCTGAGCGCACCGTATCGGTGACGTCACCGCCGGCGAGAACTGCGCCGGAGACCTCAAAGACGGCGGCGACCATGAGCGCCTGCTTCATCGTCAGGGTTCCGGCACCGACACTTGTGCCGAAGGAGTTGGCGACGTCATTGCCTCCGATGTTGAAGGCCATGAACATGCCGAAGATGATCGTGACGATGAGCACGAGGCGGAACTCGGTCTGGCCCACATAGCCGAAGGACCAGAACGTGAAGCCGATGAGTGCTGCGGCCAGCAGCAGTCCGAAGCTGATGTGCCACCAGCGGTCGGGGCCGAGGAAGCCGCGCGTCACCGGGGCCGGTGCGCTGCGGGTCTTCGTACCTTCTGTCATAGGTCCTCCAGGCACAATAGGCGCATGCTTTCACTGGATTGTGGGCACGACACATGACCAGCGGTTGAATTCGAGTGAATCTCTGGGCATACTCTGGCCGTGCCCGAGGTGCTGGGCACCCGCCCATCGAGCGAGTGAGGTTACCCTAAGCTAAAGGTGGGGTAGGATGTTCGCGTGGCTCCACCGGGCCGCATTCCCACCTCTGAAAGGCAGGCTGCGATATGGCACCACCACGCAAGCGGGTTCTGCGGCTGGGTACCGTCACCGGACGTCGGGATCTCTCCGATGAGCTCGTCCGGCTCTCGGTCACCAGCCCTGATCTCATCGGGCTCGATCTGCCCTTCACCGATCACTACATCAAGATGCTCTTCCCGCCCGCCGAGGCGGAGTACGCCTGGCCGGACGACGCCGCCGAGGTGCTGGAGGGCCGCACCCGCCCCGATGCGCCGGTCACCCGCACCTATACGCTGCGCCGTGTCGACACGGCCACCGGTGAGGCCGAGATCGATTTCGTCATTCACGGCGAAGAGGGTCTGGCCGGCCCCTGGGCGCGCGATGTGCAGCCTGGTGAGCGCTTCGCGTTCTTCGGTCCCGGCGGTGCCTGGGCGCCGAGCGCCGGCGGCCACATCGTCCTGGCCGGCGACGAATCCGCGGCCCCGGCGATCGCCGCCGCGCTCGACGCACTGCCAGCCGGCACCTCGGCGACGGCCTTCGTCGAGATCGCCCACCAGCGTGCCCGCTTCGAGATGCCCGAACCCGATGGCGTCGAACTCATCTGGGTCAGCCGCGACGGCGCCACCCACGGCACGGCGCTCGCCGCCGCCGTGCGCGGACATACCCCGCCGGAAGGCGATGTCAGCTATTTCATCCACGGGGTCGCGGAGATGATCAAAGATCTGCGCCGCTTCCTGTTCGTCGAGCGCGGCGTCGAGAAGTCCGCTGCCTCGATCTCCGGATACTGGCGCCTCGGGATGACCGAAGACCAGTGGCAGTCCTCCAAACGCGAATTCGTCGCAGAGATGGAAGCTGCAGAACAGGCCGCCAGGGACAGCTGAATCCGCCCTGTTTCCTCCCTGATTCCGCCCGAATTCCGCCCTGGGTCACTGACAGCCGCGGCAGCCCGCTACTCTGTCAGTGACAGCACTCACCCTTCGATTCCCTGACAGTGACGACAGAAAGGCCTCTCCATGTCACTGCACCTCGGCGACACCGCCCCCGATTTCACCACCGACACCTCCACCGGCACGATCTCCTTCCACGACTGGGCCGGCGATGAGTGGGTGGTGTTCTTCTCCCATCCCGCCGACTTCACCCCGGTGTGCACGACCGAGCTCGGCCGCGTCGCGCAGCTGCAGGCCGAATGGGACAAGCGCGGTGTCAAGCCCATCGCGCTGTCGGTCGACACGGCTGAAGAGCACCTCGCCTGGATTCCCGATGTCAACGAGTACTCCAGCACCACCGTCTCGTACCCGATCATCGCCGACCCGGACAAGACGGTCGCTGAGCTCTACGACATGATCCACCCCGGTGCCGGCGACACCTCCTCGGTGCGCTCGGTGTTCGTCATCGACCCGGACAAGAAGATCCGCCTGACGATGACCTACCCGAAGTCCACCGGCCGGAACTTCGACGAGATCCTGCGCGTCGTCGACGCCCTGCAGGAAGCCGACCGCGGTGCCTGTGCGACCGGCGCGGACTGGCAGCCCGGTGACAAGGTCATCGTGCCTCCGCACGTGCCGACCGCCGAGGCGCAGGAGACCTACGACGAGGTCGAGGAGCACTACCCCTACCTGCGCACCGCCCGCCTCAAGGACGCCGGCGCCGAGGACTGAGCGGACGCTGCTGCTCCCGCCAGCTGAGGGACGTCTGTCCCGCAGCCGGCGGGAGCATCGTCGTTCCGGCGGGGGAGTAGGGCTGCAGGCTGCGGTTCAGCTGCCGTGGGCTTCGCGTACAAGCGGGACGAAAGCGTAGCCGCCGTGTTGGGTGATCTGCGTGTCCCCCTGCACGAGCCGGCGCACCCGCAGCATCGTCGTGCCCACCGGGATGACGAGCAGCCCGCCCGGGGCCAGCTGCGCGACGAGCTCCTCGGGCAGCTCGGTGGCAGCAGCTGAGACGAGGATCCGGTCGAAGGGCCCTGCCTCCGGCAGCCCGAACACCCCAGGGGTCGCCTGCACGATCGAGGCAGTGGCGACATCGGCCAGCAGCCCTTCGGCCGTCGCGGCCAGCTCACCGATCCGCTCGACGCCGATCACCGAGCCCTCCGGACCGAGGAGCTCGGCGAGGATCGCTGTCGTCCACCCGGTCCCGCAGCCCACGTCGAGCACGCGGAGTCCGGGCTCGACCTGCAGCAGCTCCAACATCGCCACGACAGTGCTCGGCTGGGAGTTCGTCTGCCCGAATCCGATCGGCAGCGGCCGGTCGCGGGCGGCGCTGCGGCGGTGCTCAGCCGGCAGGAACCGGGCACGGTCGAGGCGCTTCATCACCCCGCGGATGACAGAGGGGCGGGCGGACGCGGTCATGATCCTCACTCCTTCTCGGCGACCAGTCTAGGAATCCCGGCTGGCCTGAGAACCCCAGCTGGCTTCAGGCTCATCCGGCGAGGCAGACAGCGGCATGCACCGGCTGCCCTGCCGCCGCTGCTACCTCCTCCGGGACCTTCAGATCGCAGATGTGCAGTCCGGTTCCCGCCGCCGAGGCGGTCGTGACGTCATCGGCGGCCAGCTCCCGTCGCAGCCCGGTCCCGTAGGCCTTGAGCAGCGCTTCCTTGCGCGTCCAGATCTGGGTGAACACCGCTGCGTGCAACTGCGGATCGGCTCCGGAGATGACGTCCTGCTCGTGCGGATGCAGCAGAGTGGTGACATCGGCAGCGGTCTGTGCGGATGCGCGGACCTCGATGTCGACACCCAGCAGGGTGTCGGCTGTTGCGATCGCGAGCAGCCCGCCGGAGCGGGCGAAGGACACACATGGCCCCGGCTCATCTGCGATGTGCAGCACCGGAGCGCCCCGGCCATCGGCACTGAGCTGCACCGCCTCGGGCTTCACCTGCAGATGGCAGGCGAGCACCAGCCGGCTGATCCGCTCACGCGCCGTGCCCTCCCAGGCCTGCAGGTCGACGATCCACACCCACAGATCTGCCCGGCCGGTGTCGGCCGCCGGCAGCGGCATGACGCCGGGCAGGGCGGTCATCGGCTCTCAAGCCCGAGGAACTCGCGGATCGCCGGCAGCTCGCGGCGCACCTGGGAGAGCCCCATCCGGTGGGCTGCTGCGAGCTTCGAGAGGTTCCGCTCGCTGTTGCCGACCGGCATGACCTCCGGGACGAAGACATAGGCCTTACCCTGGCGCTCGAGCTCGAAGACCTCCTCGCGCATGGCGTTGTAGCGCTTCCACCGGCCCAGCAGCGCGTCAGCCACAGCGGGGTAGCGGCGGAAGTAGCTGCGGTAGAACGACGGGAAGCGCTGCGGGGTCTTCGCATAGTCCCGCTGCTGGGTCAGCACGATGAGGAACTTCTCGAACCCAGCCCGCTGTGCGGTCGGCAGCGGGATGCCGCCGTGCTCGGCGAGCGCGCCGTCGACATAGGTGTGATCGCCGATCGTCACCGGCGGCATGACGACCGGCATCGTCGAGGAAGCCTGGACGGCGCGCATGAGATCGCTCATCGTGTCGATATCGGCGCGGGTCCAGATCTTCTCAGCGCCGGTGTCGACGTCGAGGGCAGCGACGGCGAAGTCTGCGGGATTGGCGGCGAAGGTCTCCCAGTCGAAGGGCAGCGCCTGATCCGGCAGAGAGGTGCCCTGGTAGATGTAGTCGGAGTTGAACAGGCCCTGGCCGCGCAGAAAGGTGCGCATATTGCCGAAGTTCGGGTCCGCGGAGAACTCGACGAAGCAGCGGCGGGCGCGCCGCTCATCGCGGGAGAGGTAGTTGGCGGTGTTCGTCGCGCCGGCGCTGATGCCTGTCACCCAGTCGAAGTGGATCTCCTCCTCAAGCAGGCGCACAACCATCGCCGACGTCAGCGCCGCGCGCATGCCGCCGCCTTCGAAGATCAGCGCCGTGTCGGTGACCGTGCTCTGCAGCTGGGGTGCGCCAGCTGTTGTGTCGTCTCCTGGCATGGCTCCAATCTACGACACCGCACGGCATTTCGGGTCGGCTCAGACGGTCTGGGCTTCCGTGAGATCAGCCATGCTGCCCAACCGTCCTGTGCCCCAGGGCGGCGGCGTGACGAGCACGGCAGCCTGCCGGCTGCTGTCAGCAGGCTAGGCTCAGGACATGACCGAACGCCTGCCGCACCCGCTGACCGGACAGCTCTTCGCCTCCCCGGTGCCTGCCGGTCAGGGCTGGCCGGAGGATCCCGCCGCACGCAGCACCCCGGTCGCCCGCAGCGCCGCAGACGTCGCCCGCCTGGCTGAGCGCGCACGCACCCTGGCCGAGCTCGACGCCCGGGTGACGAAGTGCCGGGCCTGCCCCCGGCTCGTCGACTGGCGCGAATCGGTCGCGAAGGACAAGCGTGCATCGTTTGCCGGGGAGCCGTACTGGGGCAGGCCGGTCTCCTCGTTCGGAGACCCGCAGGCGTGGCTGGGCATCATCGGCCTCGCTCCGGCAGCCCACGGCGGGAACCGGACCGGGCGGATGTTCACCGGCGACCGGTCCGGTGACTGGATCCACGCCGCGCTCTTCCGGGCGGGCATGAACTCCCAGCCCGACTCCACCGCGGCAGGCGACGGGCTCGTCATGACCGGTGCGCGCACCATCGCCCCGGTTCACTGCGCCCCGCCGGACAACAAGCCCACCCCCGGCGAACGCCGGGCCTGCGCCGGGTGGCTGCGCCGCGAACTCCAGCTCATCCCCACCCTGAGGGTGCTCATCGCGCTCGGCGGGATCGCCTGGCAGGCGACCCTGTCCGGTGTGCGCGGCATGGGCTGGGACGTCCCGCGCCCCCAGCCGCGGTTCGGCCACGGCGCCGAGGCGGTCCTCACCCGGCCAGACGGAGCGCCGGTCTGGCTGATCGGCAGCTATCATCCCAGCCAGCAGAACACCTTCACCGGCCGGCTGACGACCGAGATGCTCGACGCGGTGTTCTCCCGGGCGAAGGAGATCCACCAGGTGAACACTGGTGAAACCCCGCGTTCCGACTCATGAGAGCGCGTGCATACGAGACCTGCGCGGTCATAGCCTTGAAGCAGGCAGCCGGACCGGCTGCCCGTCACGCGAAAGGTTCACGATCGTGAAAGCTGCACGCTACTACGACAACCACGACATCCGCATCGAAGACATCCCCGAGCCGGAGCTCAAGCCCGGCACCGTCGCCATCGACGTCGCCTGGTGCGGCATCTGCGGAACCGATCTGCACGAGTACCTCGAAGGCCCGATCTTCATCCCGCCCAAGGGCAGCCCGCACCCGATCTCAGGGGAAGAGGCCCCGGTGACGATGGGCCACGAGTTCTCCGGCACCGTCACTGCTCTGGGCGAGGGCGTCGATGACCTCACCGTCGGTGAGAGCGTCGTCGTCGAGCCCTACATCATCGCTGACGGCGTCGACACCGGTGAGGGATCGGATTACCAGCTGTCGCCGAACATGAACTTCATCGGCCTCGGCGGCCGCGGCGGCGGACTGTCGGAGAAGATCGTCGTCGAACGCCGCTGGGTGCACCCGGTCGGCGATCTGCCGCTGGACCAGGCCGCACTCATCGAACCGCTCTCGGTCGGCCACCACGCTTTCGTCCGGTCGGATGCGAAGGCCGGTGACGTCGCGATCGTCGGCGGTGCCGGTCCGATCGGCCTGCTGACCGCCGCTGTGCTCAAGGCCTACGGGCTGACGGTGTACATCTCCGAGCTCTCCGAGGCGCGCAAGGCCAAGGCCCGCGAGACCGGCGTGGCCGATGAGGTGTTCGACCCGCGTGAGGTCGATGTCGCCGACGAGGTCCGCACACGCACCGACGGCAAGGGTGCGGATGTCGGCTTCGAGTGCTCCTCGGTGCCGGCCGTCCTCGACATGCTGCTCGATGCGGTGCGTCCCGGCGCGGTCATCGTCAACGTCTCGATCTGGGGCTTCAATCCCGAGGTCGCGATGCCGCTGCTGGTGCTCAAGGAGATCGACCTGCGCGGCACCATCGGCTACGCAGGCGACCACCCGGCCACCATCGAGCTCGTGCGTTCGGGCAAGCTCGACCTGGCCCCGTTCATCACGGCGAAGATCCCGCTGGACGACCTCGTGGAGAAGGGCTTCGACCAGCTCATCAACAACAACGAACAGCACGTCAAGATCCTCGTCGACCCCAACGCCTGACACGCCCAGACCGCCTGTCGGTGTGAGGCAGCAGGCACAGCATCACGGCCGGTCGCTTCAGGAAACTCTGAAGCGACCGGCCTACGATGTTCGACGGGCCACCCGGTCCCAACCCTCCGACTACCACTCGAGGACCCCGATGCCGCATTCCGAATCCGACCAGCACGCCGTCTCTCAGGTGCGCCGCGCCCCGCGCCGATCGTGGTACCTCGTGCCGCTGGACCTGCTGCGCGGATTCCTCATCGGCATGGCTGAACTCGTCCCCGGAGTCTCCGGGGGCACGATAGCACTGGTGACCGGGATCTACGATGAGCTCATCGGCTCGGCCTCCCACGTGGTGTCCGCTGTCAAGCGTCTCATCGTCGGACCGGACCGGATCGCCGGCATGCTCACCGAGCTGCGCCGCACCCAGTGGATGCTCATCATCCCCGTGCTCATCGGCATGGCGACCGCCGTGCTCTCGATCGCCGGGGTGATGAAGGACTTCGTCACCGCCTATCCCGAGCACTCCCGCGGCCTGTTCTTCGGTCTCGTGCTCGTGAGCATCCTCGTCCCGCTGCGGATGCTGCCGGCCCGGCGACCGGGCCAGCATCGGGCCGTGGGCATCATCATGTTCGTCCTCGCCGCCGCAGCCGCGTTCATCATGGTCGGCTTCGCCGGCGGCGGCAACGACGCCGACCCATCGCTGATCGTCGTGTTCTTCGCCGCTGCCGTGGCGATCTGCGCGCTCGTCATCCCCGGCGTGTCCGGGTCGTTCTTCCTGCTGGCGGTGGGCCTGTACGCCACGACGATGACAGCGATCAGCGAACGCGACCTCGGCTACATCGCGATCTTCGGTCTCGGCGCGGTCTTCGGGCTTGCCAGCTTCGTGAGCCTGCTGCGCTACCTGCTCACCCACCGCAGGCGGGTCACTCTGCTCGTCATGGCCGGGCTGATGTTCGGCTCGCTGCGCGCCCTGTGGCCGTGGCAGAGCGAGGGCACCCCGGATGCCAGCGGCGAGACCCACGGGGTCGGTGACCTCATCCTGCCCACCGCCCCGGTCGCCGGGCCCGTGCTGCTGGCTCTCGCCGGTGCCGCCGTCGTCCTCACCCTCATCCTCGTCGAGGCCCGCTACACGCCGGTCGACCACGACGAGGAGCTCGACATCGAACACAAGCCGGCCCGCTGAGGGCTCGGAGTCTCATCCCGACCGGCTGCCACTTGCCAGAGGTGTGCAGGCGCGTAAGGTGAAGGCATGGCTACTACCGCATTCCAGGGAGACCCTGTCAGCCCCAACGGCTCGCTGCCCGAGACCGGCAGCAAGGCACCTGCCTTCGAACTCGTCGGCACCGACCTGTCCTCAGTCACCTCCGCCGACGTCGCCGGCAAGCGTGTCGTGCTCAACATCTTCCCCAGCGTCGACACCGGCGTGTGCGCTGAGAGCGTGCGCAGGTTCAACGAGCTGGCCGGCACACTCGACAACACCACGGTCATCTGCGCCTCGAAGGACCTGCCGTTCGCGCTCGGCCGGTTCTGCGGCGCCGAAGGCCTCGACAACGTCACCAGTGCCTCAGCCTTCCGCACCGACTTCGGCGATGACTACGGTGTGCGCATGACCGACGGCCCGCTGGCCGGCCTGCTCGCCCGCTCAGTCGTCGTACTCGACGAGAACGGTGTCGTGCTGCACTCGCAGCTGGTCCCGGAGATCGGCCAGGAACCCGACTACGACGCAGCCGTCGCCGCCCTGAGCTGACGCCCCACCGCCTCGGCGCCGGCACCCGGCGCATGACCGGCAGCCGGCTGGATCTGCACAGATCCAGCCGGCTTCTCACATCTGAATGGAGCGGAAGCCCACCGCGCTGGCCACTCCGGCGCGCTCACCGGCAGCGGCGGTCATGCCCTCGAGCATCTCGCGCGGGGCCGGGTGACCCGGCAGGGCGTCGAGGTAGACCTCGTGGGCTGACAGCGAGGCGATGCCGCGCTCCAGCGGCTCGCCGGTGACGTCGACAGCGCAGGTCGGCTCATCACCCGAGACGAGCAGCCAGTCCGCCTTCCACGCCTCTAAGTCCTCCTCCTCGCGCAGCTCGGGGAACACCCACGGATTGTCGGCATCGCGGATCGCGTCGATGACGGCCAGGCCGACGTTGCGGTGGTCGACGTGGTTGAGCCCGAAGCTGACCTCCAGCTTCCACGGCAGGGTGATGATCGCCTGCGGGCGGTAGGACCGGATCTGCCGGGCGATCGCCTTGCGCAGCGCATGATCGGCCTCGACGAGGCCATCGGGGAAGTCGAGGATCGTCAGCGACTCAACCCCCACCTCGGCGCAGGCGGCTTCCTGTTCGCGGCGGCGCAATGGTGCGACTTCGGCCGGATCCATATCGCGGATGCCGGCCTCACCGGCGGTGAGCAGAAGGTAGGAGACATCGATCCCGGCCGCCGTCCAGGCGGCGACGGCGCATGAGGCGCCGTATTCCATGTCGTCGGGGTGGGCGACGACGCCGAGGACGCGGTCGATGCCGGTGGTGTCGAAGAATTCGAGATCGCTCATACATCCACCCTAGGCCATGGGCGGGCACATCTCAGCGGGTCTCGTCTGCCGCCTCCGGTCCGTCGCCGGCGGCATGGGAGCCGCCTGCAGAGCCCGTGCCGGACGGCGCACCAGGGGCGGAACCGGCGCTCCTCGGCGCATCCTCCGCAGCGCCTTCACCGCCGTCCTTCGTGCCGTGGCCGAAGGGCAGCAGGTGCACGATCCCGACGATCAGCGAACCGATGATGAGTCCGATGATGAGCGAGCAGATCGTGTTGATGAGCCAGCCGAGCACCGCCCCGATGCCGGCGACCGCAGCGCCGAAGCCTTCAAGGTGGTGGACGAGTCCGTAGAGGCCCTGCCAGCCGAGGTCCTTGGTGCCCACGAGCAGGATGTGCCCGCCGACCCACAGCATCGCGAAGGTGCCGATGACCGAGATCGCATCGAGCACCCGCGGCATCGCCGTGACGAGGAAGCGGCCGAACCGCTGCGCGCCGGCGCTGTCCCGCTGCGTCATCGCCAGGCCGATATCGTCCATCTTCACGAGCACGTCGACGACGCCGTAGACGAGGACCGTGATGCCGATCGCCACCGCGATGAGGATAATGGTGCGGTTGATGAGCGACTCGGCGGCGACTTCGTTGAGGGAGATCACCATGATCTCGGTTGAGAGGATGAAATCGGTGCGCACCGCCCCGGTGACGACCTGCTTCTCACTCTTCTCACCCTGCAGCTGACTGGGCTCGCCCTGCTCGGCATGATGGCCGCGGATCTTCTCCCAGACCTTCTCCGCCCCTTCGAAGCACAGATAGCAGCCGCCGATCATGAGCAGCGGAGTGAGCGCCCAGGGCAGGAACTGGCTCAGCAGCAGCGCGGCCGGCAGGATGATGAGCAGCTTGTTGCGCAGCGAGCCGAGCGTGATCTTCCAGATGATCGGCAGCTCGCGCGCCGGCGTGACGCCGTGGACGTACTGCGGGGTGACCGCCGCATCGTCGACGACGACACCGGCAGCCTTCGCACTCGCCCGGGCCGTCGCCGCCGCGACATCATCGGCGCTGGCGGCAGCCATCCGCGCCATCGCCGCGATGTCGTCGAGCAGCGCGACGATGCCGCCGCTCATCGCAGGCCTCCGGCCGCCGCGCCCGAGGCGGTGGCCGCCGGGGCAGGGCCCGTCGCCTCGGCAGGGCGGGATACCTGGACAGGGCGGGACACCTCGGGAGCGGGAGCCGACGCTGGGTGCGGGTGCAGGCGCGCAGTCATAGGCACCATCGTACGGGCAGCGCCGGCAGGCAGGCTCACTTGACGCCGCGCATGAGCCGGATGACCGGCTTGGCCGTCAGCACGACGATGAGGCCGACGGCGATCGAGGCCAGGCCGAGGGTCGTCCAGTACGGCACCTGGTTGTCGGCGTCGTAGTACTTGGCGAAGACGCCCGAGAGCGAGGTGCCCACACCGGAGCCCAGGAAATACAGGGCGATCATCTGCGAGGTGAAGACCTTTGGCGACAGGCGCGTGGCCACCGACAGGCCGATGGGGGAGATGAGCAGCTCGGCGACGACGAAGAGCGCGAGGATGAAGACCACCCACAGCAGCGGCACGGTGTTGTTCTGCGCATGCGCATAGGGCAGGAACAGCAGGTAGGCGCCGCCGATGATGAGCAGCGAGAGCCCGGCCTTGATGGGGGTGGCCGGCTGGCGGTCGCCGAGCTTGAGCCAGATCGCAGAGAACACCGGGGCAAGGGCGATGACGAAGAACGCCGGGATGAGGGTGATCCAGGAGATCGGCATCTCCCAGCCGAAGATGCTGCGGTTGAGCTGCGTGTCGGAGTAGCCGGTCAGGGCGTTGAAGATCTGCTGGTACAGCGACCAGAATGCGATCGTGGCGAGCACGAACGGGATGAACGACAGGGTGCGGGAGCGCTCTACCTCGGTGATCTCCCTGCTGCGCAGGATGACGGTGAAGTAGGCGACAGCCGAGATGAGGCACACCAGGGTGGTCCAGACGGCGAGGTTGCCGGCGTTCATGATTCCGGTCATCCACAGGATCGTGATGAGGGCGATGACGCCGAGCGCAACGGCGCCGAAGCGCCACCGCTGGCCGGCCGGCAGCGGGTTGACGACGATCTTCGCTGATTCCGGCAGGTTCTTCCGGCCGGTGAGGTAGAGCACGAGGCCGACGGCCATGCCGATGGCGGCGGCGCCGAAGCCGATGTGGAAGCCGATGTCCTTCTGCAGCCAGCCGGTGACGAGCGGGCCGAGCAGGGCGCCGATGTTGATGCCCATATAGAACAGTGAGAAGCCGGCCTCTCGGCGGGTGTCCTCTTCGGTGTAGAGGGTGCCGACGATCGCGCTGGCGGTGGCTTTGAGCCCGCCGGAGCCGAGTGCGACGAGGATGAGGCCGACGGCCACGCCGATGACGCCGGGCACGAGGCCGAGGGCGATATGGCCGAACATGATGATGACGGCTGACCAGAACAGCACCGGCTCGGCGCCGAACACCCGGTCGGCCAGCCACGCCCCGCCGACGGTGGCGAGGAACACCGCACCGCCGTAGGCGCCGACGATCGCGAAGGCGGTCGGCTGGTCCATGCCGATGCCGCCCTCGGTGGTCGAGAAGTAGAGGTAGAGGACGAGGATGCCGGTCATGCCGTAGTAGGAGAACCGCTCCCACATCTCCAGACCGAACAGCTGCATGAGCGGCAGCGGATGGCCGAAGAAGCGGGTGTCGTTGCGCAGGTCCTCTGCCTGCGGCTGTGCAGTCGTCGTCTCGGACGGGCCAGTCATGATGTCGTGTTCCTCTGTCATTCGGTTCTGGATGCTCAGCTCCGCTGAGGCCGGTGCAGCCCGGATGCCGTGGGGGTATGCGGCAGCGGAGCCGGAGGCCGCCGACACTCTACTCCTGTGATCTGTGCCGCGCCAGCGGCGGAAAGCTCGAATTCCAGCGCGCATCCGCGATCGGGCCGGCGGTGCGCGGCGGTCGGTCAGCGGCAGTCTCAGCCGCTGTGTGCGGCGCTGTACATGGCTTCGCGGCAGATGGGAGGATGAGGATATGACTGCACAGAACAGCACCGCTGACGACGGCCAGCGCCGCGTCGAGGTGACCAGGATCACGGAGAATCACTACCGGGCGCGGGCCGCCTCGGGTGCGGAAGTCGACTTCGGCCGCGGGGAGGGGCTCATGACGCCGGTCGAGCTGCTGCTGGCGGCCGTCGCCGGCTGCTCGGCCGTCGACCTCGACACCGTCATCAGCCGCCGCACCGAACCGGAGCGCTTCACGATCGGCTCCGCAGGCGTCAAGGTCGTCGAGGAGGACGATGCCTCGCGGATGGACGACATCCGGCTGCACTTCGACCTGGCCTTCCCCGATGATGCCGCCGGCCGGCAGGCCGCGAAGATGGTCGAACGCCTCCTGGCCCTGTCCCATGACCGCTACTGCACGGTCTCGCGCACGATCGAGCACGGCGCGCCCGTGGCGATGAGCGCTGAGGTCACCCCAGACCCCACGGCCTGAGCACTCGCTGCCGAGGTGGTGTGCCCGCTGCCGAGGTGGTGTGCCCGCTGCCGAGGTGTGGCGGGCCTTGGCGAGCTCAGCCGGCTGCGCTGGGGAACACCTCGGCGAAGGCTGTGTGGACCTCAGGGGAGAAGAGCACGAACCGGACCTCCTCGATGCCCGGCCAGTCCTGTGCATCCAGCGCCTGGCGGGCGGCAGCGGCAGTGTCGGCTGCCGCCCAGCCGTAGACTCCGGCGCCGATCGCCGGGAAGGCGATCGTGCGGGCACCCACCTGCTGCGCGGTCGTGAGGCTGGCGGCATAGCAGGAGGCGAGCACCTCGGGGTCGGTCTGCCCGGCGTTCCGGTTGGGTCCGACCGTGTGGATGACCCAGGTCGCTGCCAGCTTGCCGGCCTCTGTCGCTACCGCCTGGCCGGGCGGCAGCCCGTCGGGCAGCTGCTCGGCGCGGACCTCACGGCAGGCGGCGAGCAGCTCTGGTCCGGCAGCGCGGTGGATCGCCCCATCGACGCCGCCGCCTCCCAGCAGGGAGGAGTTCGCGGCGTTGACGATCGCATCGCAGTCTTCGGTGGTGATGTCTCCGGTGCGCAGAGTGATGCGCATAGCGCAGAGCCTCCTTCGCTTCAGGGCGGGGTCGTCGCTTAAGGGCCGGCGTCGCGCCGCAACGCAGTCAGGCAGGCGAGAGCTCAGGCGGCGGTGAGGGACACCGAGCACAGGCCGCCGTTGACATCGTATTCGGTGCGGATCTCCGTGGTCTCCAGGCTGAACACCTCGGCCCCGGCAGCATCGTCCTCCAGCAGTGCGTGCACCCGGTCCGGAGCGCCGAAGGTCTTGTGCACCTGCGCGGCATTGGGCCGGCACCACCATGATTCGACGAGCCAGGAGGGCACGACGATCCCGTTGAAGGACCCGGTGCGGTCGTAGACGAGGCGCAGCTCCACCTCGGCGAGGGTGCCGCAGGCGAAGAGGAACTCGACGCCGGAGTTGACGAAGGTCCACCACACGCAGTCATCGGATTCGGAGCGCAGCGGGTTCTCGCCGACCACAAGCATGGCTGTCAGGACCGCGATGTCGTCGCTGCTGCGGCCCACCGCACGGCTGAGGGGAAGGATGTTACCGGTCACGGGGCTGGCATTCATGTGACCCAGCTTACAATCTTCGCCCTGTCGAACGGGAGGGGCCGGGCGGCCGCTCACTATCACGATTCCGTGACGATCGCCCAACCGCCGGGCGGTGAACGGCGGCAGGGACAGCCACCGGCTAGTGTGGAGCCACATTCGTGTCCCACTTCCCACCAGGTCACTGGAAGGACATCCATGTCTCGCTATACCCGTTTCCCGCTGCGGCGCCGTGCCGGTCGTGCGCTCGCTGCAGCTGTCGTCATCGCAGCCGGTGCCGCCGGCATCGCCGCTCCGGCCGCTGCGCAGGAGGTCCCGCAGCACGGGGAGAACCTGCTGCCGAAGCCTCCGATCAAGCGCTTCGACCAGCTCGCCGGCAATGTCCGCGACACCAATCCGAAGCCCGAGGAGACCCGCAAGCCCGGCTCCGGGCTGCAGGAGGGCAAGCCGGCCTTCGTCGACGTTTCCGTGGCCACCCTGTGGACCGACCCTGACAGCCCGCGGAAGGTCGATGAGCCGGCGCTGGGCAATCCGGTCGACCTCGACAAGTGGAACGCCAACCTCAAGAACACCGAGACCCGCCGCGGGCTGACCGGCAAGACGCAGACCCAGGCGCTGTTCGGCGATGAGGTGCGGGTGCTCAAGCTGACGGAGAACTGGGCGAAGGTCGCGGTGCGTTCGCAGTCGAATCCCGGTGATGAGCACGGCTACGAGGCCTGGGTGCCGCGCCGGCAGCTGGTGGGCAACCCGGACTTCGAGAAGCTGCGCAGCCGCGGTGAGCTCGCGATCGTCTCGACGGTCACCGCCGCCGTCACCGACGCCCCGGGTGGGAAGACGATCGAGACCGCCGCGACGAACACCGGCCTGCCGGTGCTCACGAGCGGCGAGAGCTCGGTGCGGGTGCGGCTGCCTGATGGCGGCACCGGCTGGGTCAAGGCCGGCGATGTGCGCATCTTCGCTCAGGGTGAGAAGCCGGCGAAGCCCAAGCCCTCACAGCTCGTCGACACCGCCAAGCGCTATGACGGCGTGCCCTATCTGTGGGCCGGCACCTCGCAGTACGGCTTCGACTGCTCCGGGTTCACCTACGCCGTCTACCGCCAGCACGGCATCGACCTGCCGCGCGACTCCGGACCGCAGTCTGAGTCCGGCACGAGCGTCAAAGCCTCCGAACTGCAGCCGGGCGACCTCATCTTCTTCGCCGGCAAGGGTGGGAAGGGCAAGGTCCATCACGTGGGCATGTACATCGGCCACGGCAAGATGATCCACGCTCCCAATGCCTCGAAGACGGTCGAGATCGTCGACTGGAAGAAGTGGGACAGCGGCGGCGAGTTCTCCGGCGCCCGACGCTACCTCTGACCCAGCCGCTGCCTCTGGCGGCAGCCTGCGGATCTGACCAAGCCGCTGCACGCACAGAGCCCGGAACCAGATGGTTCCGGGCTCTGCCTGTCTCCGTCGCTGTGCCAGTCTCAGCCGCAGCGGCGGCGGCCGATCACATGATCAGCTCACGTTCTCAGACGTCCTTCTTCTCCAGCGTCTGCATGATCGCGTTGAGAGTCTGCGAGGGACGCATGACCGCTGCGGCCTTGTCATCCTCGGGCAGGTAGTAGCCGCCGATGTCAGCGGCATCGCCCTGCACCGCGAGCAGCTCCTCATCGATCGTATCGACGTTCTCACGCAGCTGCGCAGCGATCTGTGCGAACGCCTCGGCCAGCTCTGCGTCCTCGGTCTGCTTGGCCAGCTCCTCAGCCCAGTACAGCGCCAGGTGGAAGTGGCTGCCGCGCGAGTCGCGCTCGCCGACCGTGCGCGACGGCGACTGGTTCTCGTTGAGGTAGGTCTCAGTCGCCTTGTCCAGGGTCGCTGCCAGCACACCGGCACGCTCATTGCTCGCAGTGCGGTTGAGGTGGCGGAAGCTCTCAGCGGTGGCGAGGAACTCGCCGAGGGAGTCCCAGCGCAGGTGGTTCTCCTCCAGCAGCTGCTGAACGTGCTTCGGCGCCGAACCACCGGCGCCGGTCTCGAACAGGCCGCCACCGGCGATGAGCGGAACAACCGAGAGCATCTTCGCCGAGGTGCCGAGCTCCAGAATCGGGAACAGGTCGGTGTTGTAGTCACGCAGCACGTTGCCGGTCACCGAGATGGTGTCCTCGCCCTTGCGGATGCGCTCGAGGGAGAACTTCGTGGCGGCAACCGGATCCATGATCTGGATGTCGAGGCCCTCGGTGTCGTGCTCGGGCAGGTACTGCTTGACCTTCTCGATGAGGTTGCGGTCGTGGGCGCGCGCCTCGTCGAGCCAGAACACGGCCGGGGTCGCAGAGATCCGGGCACGGGTGACAGCGAGCTTGACCCAGTCGCGGATCGGCTCGTCCTTCGTCTGGCAGGCGCGCCAGATGTCACCGGCCTCGACGTCGTGGCTCATGAGCACGGTGCCTGCGGAGTCGACGACCTCGACGGTGCCGGCCTCAGCGATCTCGAAGGTCTTGTCGTGGCTGCCGTACTCCTCGGCCTTCTGCGCCATGAGACCGACATTGGGCACCGAGCCCATGGTGGCCGGATCGTAGGCGCCGTTGGCCTTGCAGTCCTCGATGACGGCCTGGTAGACCCCGGCGTAGGAGGAGTCGGGGATGACGGCCAGGGTGTCGGCCTCTGCGCCGTCGGGTCCCCACATCTTGCCGCCGATGCGGATCATCGCCGGCATCGACGCGTCAACGATGACATCGCTGGGCACATGCAGGTTGGTGATGCCCTTATCGGAGTTGACCATCGCCATCGCCGGGCCCTCAGCCAGACCCTTGTCGATGCCGGCGCGCACGCCGTCAGCGACCTCGGCCGGCAGCGCGTCGAGTCCCGAGAGGATCGCGCCGAGTCCGTCATTGGGGCTCAGACCGGCCTGGGCCAGCTGCTCGCCGTAGGTGTCGAACACCTCGGGGAAGAAGGCCTTGACGACATGACCGAAGATGATCGGGTCGGAGACCTTCATCATCGTCGCCTTGAGGTGGACGGAGAACAGCACGCCGGCGTCCTTAGCGCGGGCGATCTGCTCGGTGAGGAATGCATCGAGCGCAGAGGCCTTGAGGAAGGTGCCGTCGACGACCTCGCCAGCGAGCACCGGAACCTCCTTGAGGGTCTCCGTTCCCGAGGCGGTGCGCAGGCGGATCGTGAAGGTGTCGTCCTGCTCAGCGACGACGGAGAGCTCATTGGAGCGGAAGTCGTCCTTGCCCATCGTGGCGACGGCGGTCTTCGAGTCAGCCGTCCACTCGCCCATCGAATGCGGGTGCTTCTTGGCGTAGTTCTTCACCGCCTCCGGTGCGCGGCGATCGGAGTTGCCCTCGCGCAGCACCGGGTTGACGGCCGAGCCCTTGACCTTGTCGTAGCGGGCGCGGACGTCCTTCTCCTCATCCGTCGCCGGCTCCTCCGGGTAGTCCGGGAGCTGGTAGCCTTTCTCCTGCAGCTCAGCGATCGCGGCTTTGAGCTGCGGGACCGAGGCGGAGATGTTCGGCAGCTTGATGATGTTGGCCTCAGGCTGCTTGGCCAGCTCACCGAGCTCAGCGAGAGCATCAGGAGCTTTCTGCTCCTCAGTGAGGTAGTCGCCGAAGAGCGCGATGATGCGGCCGGCCAGTGAGATGTCACGGGTCTCCACCTCGACGCCGGCGGTCGTAGCGAAGGCCTCGAGGATCGGCTTGAACGAATACGTCGCCAGCATCGGCGCTTCATCGGTGTGCGTATAGATGATCTTTGACATGGTCAGTGACGTCTCCAGATCGCTAGGGGTTATCGCTGACAGTCTACTCAGCGACACAGACACCGGCCCAACCACCTCGGGCAATGGCAGGAGTGCGATCGCCCACGTCCGGCGGCCGCTTCTCCGGTTCGTACTATCCTGTTGCGCGGGGCGCACGCGACCCCGCCGCCGCCCGGACCGACTCCGGTGACGGCCGGCTGCCAGCTGAGGGGAGGAGACCGCAATCGCCAAGCTGTACTTCCGCTACGGCGCCATGAACTCGGGCAAATCCACCGCCCTGCTGCAGGCCGCCTACAACTATGAGGAGCGCGGACAGCGGGTGCTGCTGGCCAAACCGCTCATCGACACGAAGGGCGCTGACGAGATCGTCTCCCGGCTCGGGGTCACCCGGACCGTCGACTTCCTCATCGACGCGGAGGCCGATGTCGAGCAGGTCTTCGCCGACACCGCCGGCTATGTCGACCATGATGCGCTCATCGAGAGCCTGGAGGTGCCGGTCCAGCCGGTCGCCTGCCTGCTCATCGACGAAGCCCAGTTCCTGTCTGCCGCGCAGGTCGAGGACTGCCTGCGGATCGCCACCCTGCACGATGTGCCGGTGATGGCCTATGGGATCCGCACCGACTTCCAGACCCGGGCCTTCCCCGGCTCGGCGCGGCTGCTGGAGATCGCCCACACCCTCGAAGAGCTCAAGACGATCTGCCGCTGCGGGCGCAAGGCGATGTTCAACGGCCGCCAGATCGACGGCGANAGTCGCTGTGCGCTGACTGCTATCTCACCCGGTCCGGGGGAGTGCTCGGCGCTGCCAGCCGCTAACGATCCGGACACGGCTGCCTCCTGCGGTACCGGTGCGTGAGCTCCTTCACTATGGTGGAAGCTGAACGTTTCGTGTGAAGGAGGGTGTTCGCCCATGGCGATCCCGCAGCTGTCCTACTCCATCGTCCACGACCCCGGCCACGAAGCTCCCGTCCTCATCCTCGGCAACGCGCTGGGCACCACCCGCGAACTCTGGGCTGGTGTGGCCTACCGGATGGCCGATGACTACCGCATCGTCACCTTCGACCTGCCCGGCCACGATCCGGCCAGCCACACCGCCGACGACCTCGAAGCCCAGCTCGCCGACCTCACCCTCGCCGACATCGCCGCAGGCGTCATCGCCATCGCCGACGAGATCGGCGCTGAGACCTTCCTCTACGCCGGCCTGTCGATCAGCGGAGGAGTGGCGATGCAGCTGGCCCTCGACTTCCCCGACCGCCTGACCGCCGTCGCCGCGCTGTGCGCGGCCCCGAAGTTCGGCACCGCCGAGAGCTGGCGGGACCGCATCGCCACCGTCCGCGCCGACGGCACCCGCAGCCTCATCCCCGACACCGCCGACCGCTGGTTCGCCGCCGGATTCCTCGACGAGGACAACCCGGCAGGACCCATGGTCTGCGAGATGCTCGGCAATGTGCCCGATGACGGCTACATCGCCTGCTGCCGGGCGCTGGCCCGCTTCGACATCACCGAGCGAATCCCGCAGATCCGTATCCCGATCCTCTTCCTCGCCGGCGCCCAGGACCTCGGCAACCCGCCGGAGTCGATGCGCGCCCTGGCCGAACAGGTGCCCGACGGGCAGGCGACCGTCATCCCGGATGCCGCCCACATCGTCGTGGCCGAACACCCCGACCTCGTCTGCGATGCCCTCACCGCCTTCTTCGCCCGCGTCGAGAACCGCAGCTGACACGCCCCGTCCACCCGTTGACCCTCCACCTCCGTCCACCCGCCCCGACGATCCAAGGGAATGAGCCCGATGTCCGAGAACAGACCAGCCGGTGAGCACGCCTCCCACTATTCACCGCTGCCCAACGCCGACAGCACCGAGCAGAACATGCGCTCGCCCGGTGAGCAGGCGGCACCGTTCTCGGCCTCGACGAACTACACCCGCTGGATCGGCATCCTCGGCGGTCTCGTGCTCGCCGCCATCGTCTGGTTCATCATGCCCGATGAGGTACCGCACGGCGCCCGCGTGACCGCTGCGACCGCCAGCGTCATGGCGGTGTGGTGGATGACGGAGGCGCTGCCGATCCCGGCCACCGCCCTCGTCCCGCTCGTCGTGTTCCCGCTCTTCATCGAAGGCACCGAAGAAGCTCCGGTCACCGTCTCCTCGGTCGGTGCGAAGTACGGCTCCGACACGATCTTCCTGTTCATGGGCGGCTTCCTCATCGCCCTGGCGATGCAGCGCTGGAACCTCCACCGGCGCATCGCCCTCCTCATCCTGTCCTTCATGGGGGCTCTTCGGACATCCGGTGGGGGTCATGGGGTGAGTCCGCCGGCGGCGAGGAGCATGCGGAGGCGGTAGTTGTGCTGGTTGCGGTAGCCGCGGGCGAGGCGG
>NZ_JBHMAU010000044.1:0-37438 GCF_042429315.1 Brevibacterium otitidis
CAGCAACAACATCAGCACCAGACAACCGCTCACAACGCTCATGAATTTCACTCATCTACAAATCCTTTCAGACAGGCCCCCATACACAACCCATTAGACACCCCCTCTCTTTCTGCTGGATGGTTGCTTTGACACCACCCATCGTGCAGTCAAAGGCCCGTTCCTTCATCCCCGACCGGTGACTACAACGTCATGACTCACAACATCAGAATGCTCCGAAAGATCCCCGTTTCACACTATTGGAGGCGCTCGTGAAGAAGCTTCCCCGGACTCCGGTCACCGCAGCCTCGCGGGAACAGATCGTGGAGTGGTTGAACTCACCGAAAACCGACGCAGGGTTCCTTGCCAGCGAACTGAAGTACTCCCAGCTCCTCCTCGACCAGTACGAGCCCGGAAAAGACCGATTGCTGGCAGAACGGGACGAGCTGGGCGAACTCTCCTATCTGGGAGGCCCGGCACTCGGGCCTCTGGCCGACTGGCCCCGAAACCACGACGGTGAACCGCTTGCGCACATTGCAACAATCCTGTTGATCGAATCGCAGAACATGCTCGAATCCGATGACGATGAGGAACGAGGCGTCTGGCCTGAACCGGGGCCCAGATTGCCTGCGACCGGATACCTCGAAGTGTTTCACCACCTGGGCACCTACGGCAATGTCGAGGATGACGGCACCCAGGGGTGGCTGGTCAGGCACGTGCCTTTCGACGGTGAGACCTTCCCGCCCTTCGTTGACGCACCGGCTGATCTCGATGTGCCGCACGAGGTCTGCCAGCCCGTGCTGCTCCTTGCCGGGTTCAGCCTACCCAGCCCGATGGAGTATGTGGATGCCGAGGATCAGGTGTTCACGACGGTCGAGTTCGTGCATGAGGAGATGAACGCCGCGTTCACTGCCTGGCGGCACGGGAAAGAAAAGGTCAATAAGGGGCCAGTGTTCCCAGTCTCTCGGCTCTACGGCCATAGCGGTCCGGGCCGCGAGTATGCGCATGAGGTCCTTCGCGAAGCTCGCCCGCTGACCAGTGACGCGGACTCGTATATGTTGCTGCTGAGTGTGGAGAGTTGGACTCATTTCGAGGGATGGTTCGGTGACGCGGGAACTCTGGAGGTCTGGATCCGCGCCTCGGACCTCGCCGCTGGTCGATTCGAACAGGCCTGGAATATGATCCGCACCGACTGAGAGCCGCGCTGACAACGGTGATGAGTTGCCCCGAACCGATGTGGGTTCGACCTACCGTGGGTGGGTGACCGTGATCCCACAGCAGTTCCGACCCTCGGCGGCGCAGCTGCTTGAGTCGATAGACTCGATCCGAGTTGCTCAGTGGCCAGAGCGCTTGGTGCCGCGGGCAGGTGGGGCGGTCAGCGGATCCTCTGGCCATGGATGCTTGATGTAGCGGCCGCGGTTCTCTGCGCGCACGCCCGGGTAGCCCTGCTGCCAAAATGAGGCAAGGTCGGCGGTGACCGCCAGCGGCCGGCCGGCAGGGGAGAGCAGGTGCATAAGCACCGGCACCCGTCCATCGCAGATGACCGGACTCGCCTGCCAGCCGAAACACTCCTGCAGCTTGACCGCCAGCACCGGGGCGGCGATCTCGGCGCCGGCAGGGTCCGCGTCGCGGTCACCGTGGTCCTCCGGGGCCGGATAGCGCAGCCGCACCGTGGAGCCGCTGGGCACCTCGACGCGTTCCGGGGCGAGCTCATCGAACTGGCCGGCTTCCGGCCACGGCAGCAGATTGCGCAGGGCGCTCGTCCAGTCGATTCCCGTCGCCGAGGCACCGGCCGCCATCCGGGTCAGCTCACCGTGGCTCCATTCCGCGAGCCCGGATTCGAGCGTGGTGAACCGGACATCGGGCCAGGGCGAGCCGAACACGGCATGCAGCAGCCCGAGCCGGCCGCGCAGCTGCGCAAACCCGGCGGGCCGCTGCACGTGCAGAAATGCAGCGTGGCTGGACAAGGGCAGTTCGCTTCAGGTCTGGCGCCTTCGCCCGCGACGTGTCGTGACCCTGTTTGAGCTAGAGTGCTGTCTGTTTGAACTCATCAGTGTCGACCTCTGGCATGACTTCAACATTTTCTGGAGTTGATCCAGTCATGAAGTCATCCGAACCTTCAGCGGACCCTTGAAGAGTCGAGACCCGGGCACGACGAGATCTGGTCTATAGTCTTCACGTCAGCGGCTACGATGGTGAACGGCACATCCCAATGCGAATCGAGCATCCAGGACCTTTCATCTGCCCACATCAAGTTCGGCCATTCGATCCAACCATGAGTTGTACCCAGCGACTCCATCAGCTCAAGACCCGTACCAGTGAACTGGCGCATGAGGAACCGTTCACCACCGGCAACCACGAGCTGTCGATCAGATGCGATGATCTGGCCTTCCGTGTTGCGCTGCATGCCGGTATGTGGTGAGGACGGAGTAACAAGGATATCCGTGCTGAAGCCAAGATGCACAGAAGTCCGAGAGGGGCACAGAATCTGTAGGAGGATCGTCGCTTGAGTCTGATCCAGTTCTCCAGTAGTAGGTGAGAATCGATCCCGTCCCGCTGAAAGTTCGATTGCGTCCGCACCTCGAGACTTGTCAACCTCCTGCCATTCGAGCGGTTGGCCGTTCGCGGCCTCAAACGGATGGAGAATCGCCGCAGCTGACCAACTGTCGAAATCTGGTATTCGTGTGGTCAACGTTAGGCCGAGCACGTCGACTTGCAAAGGCTCTCGGCTCGTCAGCCATTCCGTATCATCACAGGTCATCTGAAGATCTCCGAAAGGCATAGCTGATAGACACGGGCTGAACATCGTCCGAGAAAGCATCCTTTCGTGCGAACCACTCGAACTGAACTATCACAAAAGTATCAGAGGGGTCGTGAAGGTGAAGGCCCAGCCCAACGCCGTCCTTCTCATTCGATACCGTACACTGAGCGTTCGAATGCGGGTCTGGATCTGTTGCGTCGATAAAGGTGCATGAGTATATCTGCTGCTCCTGTTCTGAAGGTAGACCGTTCGGTCCAACTTCGTCCGAGACGAGCGCGGTCGCTTCTGCTGCTGGGTAACCTGATTCCAGGCGAAGGTCATCCTGGGTCAGTAAGATGGGCCAGAACTCCCGCGCCTGCGGCGGTTCCGGAGTCGGGCTCATCCCGGGCCAGCTTGCGTGTACTGGAAGTGCGCTCACTCCTCGGGCATCCACTAAGGAAGGAAGGATTTGCGAGTCGCTCAAGAGAGGGAGGTCATGCTCCGCGATGAAGTGGGCAGTCTCCTCTGGGGCGGCTGCTTCCGGAGCGGGTGCTTTATCGATGTTGCTATCCTGTTGCTCGGTGCAGGCGGCAAGGGTGAGGACTGTGAGACATAAAGCTATTGCAGTAGGGGCCCGTTTCGACGTCGCGCCAGCGGTGAAGCGAATCAACGGTAGGTGCACTTCAGCTTTGACTTAGACGTCGTGCGGTAGGTTAGGCCCCTATAACCATTTGAGAAAGTGCTGTAATATCGACCTTGGGTTCGATAGTTGTAGGTTTTATTTTTGTGGCACCGGAAGGCGAGGTTGAGCTTTTTATGCATTCTACTCCCGCTTCCCGTGCCAGACTTCTGGTGAACCCACCCGAACCAAGCTGACCGATATGTGGATCCTGTGACCGTATTGGTTACAACGCTTGACGGACATTTTCCGCGCAAGTGAGTATTCACGGTGTAACCGTTCTTCGCAGTCTGTGAGATGTGAGGGCTATCCTGACCGATCTTGCAATCTATGCGGGTGGGGCGCCGCGCCGCTTCTCCGACACCTGGTGCTTCCCCGGTATAGACCCCTGCGTCAGAGTGAGTCTCTGAGGCGTCGACAGCGACTAAAGGCTCGTCGGTGAGCGTGCCCTCCCGATCCTCTAGCTTGCCGTCCGCTGCTGCTCCTTTTGCCGCTGCGTGAGCATTAGTCGTCGAATCGACAGTTAGTGACCGCGCTGCGCCGGCAGGCGCTAGAGCTATGACCCCAGCCAGCAAAATTGCAGAAGCTCGAGTGATTCTCCGATTCACAGCGTTCACATCCTGATCTCTGGGTGCGGCTTAACCCTTTGGTTTATACTATGTGAATGCACATGCTGTCAAGGCGGCGACGAGACTCATAGAAAGTCCCCGCGTAGCTAGGGGTCGTGCCTCAAATAGTTTTCCCCGGGAAACGTTTCCCGGCTCTTCACAGGTGAGGGTGTAGCGGTCGATGGCGGTGTGGGCGCGTCGGTTCGGGGATAGACATCGAGGTCTTCCGGTGATGGAAGTTCTTATGCTCACCATCTGGAGGACCTCGACGTGCCTAACGCTATCTTCACTGCGCCTGGTCTTGATTCGTTTTGTCAGCTCGACCGGCTTGGCCTGACCGCGACTGGACAGTCGATTGACGCTGACTGCTCGATTCTTGAATGCCGTGTGCTCGATCCTGACAACTGGTGCTACCAGTGCGGTTAGCAGGGCGTCTGCCGAGGAACTGTCATCCGCCGCCTCGCCCACGTCCCGCTTGGCTGGAGGCCTACGATTTTGCAGGTCAGAGTGCGCCGCTACCGTTGCCCGGACTGTCGCCGCGTGTGGCGGCAGGACACCTTGGCCGCCGGGAGAGCCTCGCGCCGTGCTCTCCTGGCACGCGGCACTGTGGGCGCTTAAGGGCGTGGTCATCGATCGCTTGTCCGTTGCGCGGGTCGCTGCCGGCCTTCGTGGTCGCCTGGAACACCGCGAACGACGCGATCCTGGCCGCCGGCCAAAAGCTGTTGATCAACGATTCCACCCGGTTCGACCGGGGTCGGCGTGATCGGTGTAGACGAACACGCGTGGTCCCACACCTGCCGGGGCAGCAAGTACGTCACCGTCATCATCGACCTGACCCTGATCCGCGACGGCACCGGCACCTCTAGACTGCTGGACATGGTCCCGGGACGATCGAAGGAGGTTTTCAAGGCCTGGCTCGATGCTTAGACCGCAGAGTTCCGTGACGGAGTCGAGGTCGTCGCGATGGACGGATTCTCCGGTTACAAGACCGCGACCGCCGAGGAGCTGCCCGAGGCAACAGCGGTGATGGATCCCTTCCACGTCGTCGCCCTGGCCGGCGAGAAGGTCGATCAATGCCGCCAACGCCTCCAGCAGGCCACCCTCGGCCATCGTGGGCGGTCCGGGGACTCGCTCTACGGGATCCGGCGCGTGCTGCACACGGGCGCGAACCTGCTCATCGACAAGCAGATCACGCGCCTGAGGGCCGTGTTCGCCAGTGATGAGCACGTCGAGGTCGAGGCGACCTGGGGTATCTACCAGCGCATCGTCGCCGCCTACCGCCACCCCGACCGCGCTGCCGGGAAGACAGAACTGCAAGCAGTGATCGACGACCTCACCGACGGCGTGCCCACACAGCTCAAGGAACTCATCACCCTCGGCCGGACACTGAAACGACGAGCCCTCGATGTGCTGGCCTACTTCGACCACCCCGGCACCAGCAACGGCCCCACCGAGGCGATCAACGCTCGACTCGAACACCTCCGCGGGACCGCGCTGGGCTTGCGCAACCTCGCCCACTACATCACCCGTGCCCTCCTAGACACCGGAGGATTCAGAACCGAACTACACCCTCATCTGTGAAGAGCCCGATTCGCTTTCGATGAGTAGGCTTTGTCACCGAGGAGCGCATCTGGGCGGGTGCGTCGACCGACTTTCAGGTTCTCCAGTAGAGGAGCGAGCATAGGGTTGTCGCCGTCCTGGCCGGCAGTGCAGATCGTGACTAACGGCAGTCCGTGGCCATCGACGAGCTGATGAGTCTTTGTCGACAAGCCACCACGAGAGCGGCCGAAGGTGTGGTCAGGCGACTCGGTCAGCAGATCCTTGTAATTCGACGAGTCCCTTTTTTACGCGGCTGATGTTCGTTGCGTGCTGGTGAGCACGAGCGATCGTGGAGTCGACTGAGACGGTGAAGTCGACCTTGTCATTCTTCGCCGCAAAGTCTGTCAGCGCCTGGTGGATGGCATCCCAGGTGCCGTCAGAGGCTAAGCGGCGGTGCCAGGTCCATACGGTCTGCCATTTGCCGAAGGTCTCGGGCAGGTCGCGCCAGGCGATGCCGGTGCGGTAGCGGTAGATGATGCCTTCGATCATCTGCCTGGGATCGGAGAAGGGGCGTCCGCGCTTGCCTGTTGGCGCTGGCAGGTAGTCAGCGATGAGAGCCCATTGGTCATCAGTGAGTAGCTGGAATCGAGACATGACTCAAGAGTTTCAGAAACCAACCGTAAACTTTGCCAGACACGCCCTAGCTGGCCGAATGCTCCGCGAACTGGCGGGATGGTCTCGAAGTGGTCGCGGTGGACGGATTCACCGGCTTCAAGACCGCCGCCGCAGAAGAGATCCCAACAGCGGTCGCGGTGATGCACCCATTCCATGTCGTCGAGCTCGCCGGCCACGCGCTCGACGACTGCCGACGCCGCGTCCAACGCGACACGTTCGGACGTCGAGGCCGTTCCAGTGACCGGCCCTACGGCGCCCGCCGCACCCTGCACACCGGCGAAGCACTCCTCGTCGACCGGCAACGCGAACACCTGCTGCGCCTGTTCACGAACGAACAGCGCGTCGAGGTCGAAGCGACCTGGGGCATCTACCAGCGGATGATCATTGCCTACCGGCACCCCGACCGGGCGGCGGGAAAGACACTGATGCAGAAGCTGATCGACGACGTCACCACAGGTGTCCCCACCGCGCTGACAGAGATCCGTAAGCTCGGCCGCACCCTGAAACGTCGCACCCCTGACGCGCTGGCCTACTTCGACCGTCCCGGCACATCCAACGGCCCCACCGAAGCAATCAACGGACGCCTCGTACACCTCCCCGGCTCAGCCCTCGGCCTCCGGAACCCGACCATCTACACAGCCAGATCACTGCTCGAAGCCGGTGGATTCAGACCTGCACTACACCCTCATTTGCGATAAGCCTGCTCAGCGGCCAGAGCGCTTGGTGCCGCGGGCAGGTGGGGCGGTGAGCGGATCCTCTGGCCATGGATGCTTGATGTAGCGGCCGCGGTTCTCTGCCCGCACGCCCGGGTAGCCCTGCTGCCAAAATGAGGCGAGGTCGGCGGTGACCGCCAGCGGCCGGCCGGCAGGGGAGAGCAGGTGCATGAGCACCGGCACCCGTCCATCGCAGATGACCGGGCTCGCCTGCCAGCCGAAGCACTCCTGCAGCTTGACCGCCAGCACCGGGGCGGCGATCTCGGCGCCGGCAGGGTCCGCGTCGCGGTCACCGTGGTCCTCTGGGGCCGGATACCGCAGCCGCACCGTGGAGCCGCTGGGCACCTCGACGCGTTCCGGGGCCAGCTCGTCGAACCGGCCGGCTTCTGGCCACGGCAGCAGACTGCGCAGCGCAGACGTCCAGTCGATTCCCGTCGCCGAGGCACCGGCCGCCATCCGGGTCAGCTCACCATGGCACCATTCCGCGAGCCCGGATTCGAGCGCAGCGAACCGGACATCGGGCCAGGGCGCGCCGAATACGGCATGCAGCAGCCCGAGCCGGCCGCGCAACTGCGCGAACCCGGGATTCTCACCGATCACCTCGCGAAACCCGCGCTCGCGGATGAACGCAGCGACCGCCTCGGCGCCGGCATCCGGGTCTGCCTTCACCGGAGTGGCCGACAGTTCGATCGCCCCGAGGCGCTCGATGCGGCGGGCCGAGAGCTTCCGGCCGTCGAAGCGTGTGACCGTCTGGGCGACGTAGAGGTCGGCGGCCAGCAGCTCGGCAGTCTCCCGGTCGAGCGGAGCGGCAGCCCGGATGAGGGCGCGCTGGCCGGCGAGGGACACCTCGGCGACGGCGAGCCATTCGTGGCCGCGGATCTGGGCCTCGCGCGGCAGAGTGGCGCCGGTGCCGGAAGCGAGCAGGTACTCGTCTTCGCTGCCGGGCCGCAACCGGGCGATCCGGTCCGGGTAGGCCAGCGCGATGACCGTGGCCACCGCCTCGTCCAGCGGCACCGGGCCCGAGGCGGTGGTGCCTACGGCTGTGTCCTCGCCGGTGTCTTCTCCGGTGGTCTCGGCCAGGATCCGGGTGAGCCGGGCGGTCTCCCGGGTGTAGGTGCGCGGGGCCGCGCGGCGCAGCTGCCTCACGGCGGCAACCACGTCGGCGCCCGGGCAGCGCAGATCCGAGGCCAAGGCGGCGACCACCTCGGCGGCGGCCGTGGTGCCGATGAATGCTGCGCCGTCGAGCAGGCCGCGGGCCATGCGCGGGCCGGCGGGAATCCGGGCGAGCTGCCGGCCGCGGGCTGTCGCGGCCCCGGTGTCGTCGAGCGCGCCGAGCAGCCGCAGCGTCTCAGCAGCCTGGGCCGCCGGAAGCTCCGGCAGCGGGTCGGGCAGTCTCAGGCCGCGACCGAACGGCGCGCCCCAGCAGGCCAGGTCGAGGACAGCGGAGGTGAGATCGGCGGTGCGGATCTCCGGCGGGGTATGGGCTGGCAGCGCGGCGTAGTCGGCTTCGCTCAGCGCGCGGATCGCCAGACCGGGCCCGAGGCGGCCGGCGCGTCCGGCCCGCTGGGTGCAGGCGGCCTTCGAAGCGCGCACGGTGGCCAGGCCCGCGAATCCGCGGCCGGTGTCGAAGTGCGGCACCCGGGCCAGGCAGGAGTCGACGACGATCCGCACGCCGGGCACCGTCAGCGCTGATTCCGCGACCGAGGTGGCCACGACGACCCGGCGGGTGGTGTCCGCGTCCGCCCGCGGGGTGAGGATCGCATCCTGCTCCCTGGCCGGGGTGGAGCCGGTGAGCACGCGGACATCGGCCTCGATGCGGCCGCGCAGCTGTGCGGCCAGGGCCTCGACATCGCGGATCGCCGGCATGAAGACGAGCGCATCGCCGGTGGTCTCGGTGGCGAGCGCGGATGCGACGAGGTCTGCCATATGGCTGAGGAAATCGCCGGTGACTCCGCGCGCATCGGTGGGCCGGCCGGGGCCGGGCCGGCAGCGGATCTCAACCGGGTGCAGCGCTGCTGCGACGTCGAGGATCGGGCCGCCGATGAGCTCAGCCCAGCGCTCGGCTTCGAGGGTCGCGGACATCGCCGCCAGCGTCAGGTCCGCGCGCAATCCGGCGGCATCGACGGCGAGGGCTGCAACGAGATCGGAGTCGAGGTGGCGTTCATGCACCTCATCGAGGACGATCGCGGTGACGCCGTCGAGGCCCGGGTCGGCAAGCATCCGGCGCAGCAGCACACCGGTGGTGACGAACTCGATGCGGGTCGACCGAGAGACCTGCGCATCCCCGCGGACCGTATAGCCGACCGCCTCGCCGAGGCGAGCGCCGCTCAGCTGCGCGAGCCGGCGGGCGGCGGCCCGGGCTGCCATGCGGCGCGGCTGGGTGACGATGATCCTGCCGGCCGGCAGCAGCGAGGCGAGTGCCGGCGGCACGACCGTCGTCTTGCCGGTGCCCGGCGGTGCGGTGATGACCGCCCGCAGGCCGCCGGAGGCACCATCAAGTGCACTGCCGTCCGCCCCGGAATGCAGCTCGTGCAGCTGCGGGATGAGCGCAGCAGCCGGCAGTCCGGCGGCGATGGTGTCGAGGTCGAAAGAGTGCACGCCTTCAACCTAACGGATTCACCGCTCCCAGGCGCGGGAGGCCGGGTGCGCCCGGGCATCCTGAATCCTGCCAATGACGCAGATCACTTTTTGTCACTGTCTGCCGAGTGAATCGGAGAAGCCGGCGCGCATGCTTGTTCATAGCAGTGAAGTTCTGCCAGACGCACGGATGCGTCGGCACACGAGAAGCAGGGGTGAGAATGACTCAAGGCAGCGCACGGATCCGCATCGGGATCGATACCGGCGGCACCTTCACCGACGTCGTCGCCTTCAACGAGGAGACCGGCACGCTGACGACGACAAAGACTCCGTCGACCCCGTCCAACCCGGCCGATGGCTTCATCAACGGCATCGAGAAGGTCCTCGGCGAACTCGGCGCCAACGGCAGCGATGTTGTCGCCGTCTCCCACGGCACCACGGTGGCGACCAATCAGCTGCTGGAGGGCAAGCTGGAGAAGATGGGCTTCATCACCACCGAGGGCTATGAGTTCGTCCTGGAGATCGCCCGGCAGGCTGTGCCCGACGGCTACGGAAACTCCTACTTCTGGGTCAAGCCCGACCGCATCGTCACCGCCGACCGGGTCAAGACCGTCGGCGGCCGCCTCGACTTCGAAGGCAATGAGGTCCGCCCCTTCGACGAGGCCGGCGCCCGGGCCGTCGCCGCATGGTTCCGCGACGCCGGCATCAACGTCCTCGGCGTCAACTTCCTGCACGCCTACGCCAACCCGGTCCACGAGCAGCGGATGCGGGAGATCCTCACCGAGGTCCACCCCGAGGCGGTCGTCTCGCTCAGCTCCGAGGTGCTGCGTGAGTACCGCGAGTACGAGCGCTCGATGACGACGCTCGTCGACGCCTCGGTCAAGCCGAAGGTCTCGCGCTATGTCGCCAACATCCATGAGCGCCTCGACCAGTTCACCGGCGCCGAACACGGCGACCGCGAGCCGATTCCGTTCTACATCATGAAGTCCAACGGCGGTGTGCTCTCCGCCGACGAGGTCGTCCACCAGCCGATCACCACGGTGCTCTCCGGACCAGCCGCAGGTGCGCTCGGCGCCGGCCTCATCGCCAAGGAGGCAGGCTTCTCCAAGGTGCTCACCTGTGACGGCGGCGGCACCTCCACCGACGTCACCGTCATCATCGACGGCGAACCGGCGCTCACGACCGAGGGATCGGTGGGCGTCTACCCGTCGAAGATCCCGATGATCGACGTGGTGACCGTCGGAGCCGGCGGCGGTTCGATCGCCTGGACGACCGAAGAGGGCCAGCTCAAGGTCGGCCCGCAGTCGGCCGGCGCCGATCCGGGACCGATCTGCTACGGCCAGGGCGGCACCGAACCGACCATCACGGACGCCCACCTGCTGCTCGGACGCATCCCGCCCCACCTCCTCGGCGGCGAGATCCCACTCGACGTCGAGGCCGCCCGCGCCGGCATCGAAGAGCTCGCCGGCCGCCTCGGGCTCAGCGTCGTGAAGTGCGCGACCGGCATCCTGGAGATCTCCGCCTGGAACCAGGCGAATGCGCTGCGCCAGATCTCCGTCAAGCGCGGCCTCGATGTCCGCGACTTCATGCTCGCCTCCTTCGGCGGCTCCGGTTCGCTGCTCGCCTGCCGCCTCGTCGACATCCTCGACCTCGCAGGCGTCATCGTCCCGCTCAACCCCGGCAATGTCTCGGCGTTCGGGCTGCTGACCGTCGACGTCAAGAACGACTACGTCCAGACCCATGTCGCCAAGGACGAAGGACTCGACCTCGGCACCATCGACAGCGTCTTCACCGCGCTGCAGGAGCGTGCGGCAGCCGCCCTCAACGCCGAAGGATTCGCCGCCGCAGACCACCGCTACGACCGGTCGGCTGATCTGCGCTACTTCGGGCAGGCCTTCGAGGTCCGCGTGCCGGCACCGGCCGGGGAGATCACCCGGGAGTGGGCCGATGCGGTCACCGACGCCTTCCACACTGAGCACCGCCGCCTCTACGGCTATGACTTCAAGGGCGATGGCGACCAGTTCGTCGAATGGGTCAACCTGCGGGTCTCGGGCATCGGCCCGATCCAGCGTCCGGAGCTTGCCAAGCTCGGCGCGGCATCGGCAGCCGCGCCGCTGGCCGAGCGCGCACTGGCCAGCCAGCGCCAGGTGTGCTTCGACGCCGATGCCGGCTATGTCACCGCCGATGTCTACTGGCGTCCCGAGCTGCTCTCCGGCGACGTCATCTCAGGCCCGGCGATCATTGAGGAGTTCGGTTCGACCGTGCCCGTGCATCCCGGCTTCACCGTTCGCGTCGATGACGCTGGCAACCTCGTCATCACCCGTAGCTCATCCGCCGATCAGTCCTGAGCCCGCGCCGAAACCAGAAGGAGACCAGACATGACGACAACCCCCACTGATTCCGGCTCGATGCTCTCGACCACTCCGCTGACCGGTGAGCAGCTCGCAGCCTACATCGCCGCCGAGCCGATCAACCCGGCCGGTCTGCCCCGGCCCTATGAGCACGGCGGACGCCTCACCCCGGAGGGCACCACCGTCGATCCGATCATCGTCGAGATCGTCGAAGGCACCCTCGCCAGCGTGGAGATGGAGGTCGAGACCGCGATCTCGCGGACCTCGCGCTCGCCGATGATCCGCGACGCCCACGACTTCCGCGCCGGCATCCATGACCGGCAGCTGCGCAAGCTCACCGGCCGGTCCTACTCCGCACTCGTCCACCCGATCGTGCGCGACTTCCCGCTCGACACGATGGAGGAAGGCGATGTCTTCTTCCACAACGACGTCTACGAATCCGAAGGCGGCATCGGCCACCTGCCCGATCTGTGCGTCACCGTGCCGGTCTTCCACGACGGTGAGGTGGTGTGCTTCGTGCAGGCCTTCGGCCACCATGACGACATCGGCGGTGCCTGCCCCGGCTCGATGCCCTCGGGTGCGACGAGCGTGCACGAAGAGGGACTCGCCGTCCCGCCGATCAAGCTGTGGTCCCGCGGCGAACCCAACCGGGCCGCACTGCGCATCATGACCCGCAACTCGCGCATGCCCGATTCGCTGGCCGCCGACCTCGACGCCGAATGCTCGGCCTGCCTCATGGGCGCGCGCCGCCTCGGGGAGCTCTTCTCCCGCTACGGCCGCGACACCATCGAAGCGGCCTTCGACACGATCCTCGACAACACCACTGAGCTGTACCGCCGCGAGATCCTCTCGAAGATCCCCGACGGCCAGTACGTGTGGGAGGACTACGCCGAACACGACGGCGTCGAGGATCCGAAGCTGCACACCCAGCGGATCACCCTGACGAAGACCTCGACGGGTGGGCCGGGCGATGGCCCGCGGCTCATCCTCGACTTCACCGGCACCGCCGCCCAGGCGGCCGGGCCGATCAACCACTGCGGCGACTACGTCGGCGGCAACTTCCTCAAGAAGTGGCTCGCCCCGATCCTGCGCAATCTCGCCGACTCCCCGGAGCGGATGGGCGAACTCGATGTCAATGAGGGCATCGTCCCGCTCATCGAGATGCGGTTCCCCGAGAAGGGCACCCTGCTGACGCCCATCTACCCGGGCCCGACGAATGCGCGCACCTTCGTCATCCTCCGTCTCCTCGGCGTGCTCGCCGGGGTCGTCGCCAAGGCTGTCGATGGGAAGATGCCGGCAGACCAGGAGACGATCCGCTACACCGGCGTCTACGGCAAGGACCGCGACGGCAACGACTACCTCATGCGCGAGGTGCTCGGCGGCGGCTCGGGCGGCCGCTACTACGCCGACGGCGAGGACACCATCCACGTCGTGCCCGACTCCCGCAACCTGCCCACCGAGTTCACCGAATCGCGGTTCCCGTTCCGGGTCGAGCGCCTCGGGCTGGCCGTCGACTCCGGCGGAGCGGGACGCTACCGCGGCGGGCTGGGCTACGAGAAGCACATCCACATGCTCAAGGACGCGAACTTCATGTCGATCGCCGACCGGTCGATCCTCGCGTGCTGGGGTGTCAAGGGCGGCAAGGCCGGCCGGCCGTTCCAGGTCACCATCGACCCCGGCGGCCCGAATGAGCGCGAGATCGAAGCGCTCGCCGATGCCGAGCCGGTGCGGGCAGGGGAGACGATCCGCATCCGCACCACCGGCGGCGGCGGCTGGGGCGACCCGCTCGACCGGCCCCTCGACGAGGTCGAACGCGATCTGCGCTGGGGCAAGGTGAGCGTCGAAGGCGCCCGCACCGACTACGGCGTCATCGCCACCGTCGACGACGGTGAGGTCACCGTCGACACGGCGGCGTCTGAGCAGCTGCGCCAGCAGATGCGCGAAGCCCGCACCGGCGATGAGCCGTTCTTCGACCGCGGTCCCGGGTACGCGCGTCTGGCCGGCGACGGCAGCAGCGCCCCCGACGTCGACTGGCTCTGAGCATGCGTGTGCTCATCGCCCTCGGCGGCAACGCGATGACCGCCCCCGACGGCTCGTCCTCTCCGGACGACCAGCGGGCGGCGATCGCGGAGGCCTGCGGCCACATCGCCGATCTGCTCGCCGCGGGCCACGAGGTCATCATCACCCACGGCAACGGCCCGCAGGTCGGCAACATCCTGCGCAAGAACGAGCTCGCTGCCGCTGAGCTGCCGCCGGTCTCACTCGACTGGTGCGGCGCGCAGACGCAGGGCACGATCGGGTTCACGATCGTCAACCGGCTCGAACAGGAGCTCACCGTCCGCGGCATGGAGCGCCAGGTCGCCGCCGTCATCACCCGCACGCGGGTCGACGGCGCCGACCCGGCCTTCGCCGACCCGGTCAAGCCGATCGGCACCTACCGGGATGCCGCCCATGCCGAGCAGATGAGCCGGCACGGGCAGGTGTGGAAGGACTTCGGCGCCCGCGGCTGGCGGCGCGTCGTGCCCTCGCCGCGGCCGCTGGAGATCCTGGAGACCCCGACGATCGCCGCCCTCGTCGATGCCGGCTGGGTCGTCGTCGCCGCCGGCGGAGGCGGCATTCCCGTGGTCGCTGATGGGCCGGGCTGGAACGGCATCGAAGCCGTCATCGACAAAGATCTGTCGGCGGCCCGGCTGGCGGCCGACCTCGGCGTCGACCGGCTCGTCATCGCCACCGATGTCGAGCACGCGATCATCGGCTACGGCACCGCAGACGAACAGCCGATCGGCGAGATCAGCGTCGAGCAGATGCAGCAGCTCGCCGCGGCCGGTCACTTCGCCTCCGGGTCGATGGGCCCGAAAGTCGAAGCGGTCGTCGACTTCGCCGCCTCCGGCCGCGGCGTCGGCATCATCACCGCGCTCGCCTCGATGCCGGCGGCGATCGCCGGGACGACCGGCACGCGGGTCACGCCAGCCACCGCCTCGACACCGGCCAGCTCCTAGACTGGACGCACCCTGGTCCAAGGAGGAACCGTGAGGCCCGCACCCAACAGCGACATCGCCGGCATCGTGCTCGCCGCCGGGGCCGGAACGCGCCTCGGTGCGCCCAAGGGCCTGCTGTGCACGGCCGCCGGGCAGCCGGTAGTCGCTGCGCTGTGCGGGCAGCTGGCTGCCGCGGGCCTGGCGGAGACCGTCGTCGTCACCGGTGCCGCCGCCGAGGCGGTCGCCGCCGGAGTGCCGGCAGGGGCCCGGGCCACCCACGCCCCGGACTGGCAGGACGGCCTGTCGGCCTCGCTGCGGGCGGGCCTGCAGGCGCTGGCCGCGGTGGCTGACGGTGCGGAGGCTGACGTGCCTGCCGGTGCGGAGGCTGAAGCGCCTGCCGCCGAGCGGATCCGCGCGGCCGTCATCCTGCTCGCCGACGTCCCCGACATTACGGCAGAGGCGATCGCGGCGGTCATCGACGCTGCCCGCGAGTCCGGCGTGGAGACGAGCCTCGTGCGGGCGGTGTTCGGCGCCCGGCCCGGCCACCCCGTCGTCATCGGTGCCGCACACTGGCCGCAGGTCATCGCCACGGCCACGGGGGATGCCGGTGCTAAGGCGCTCTTCGCCTCGGGCGCGGTGCGGGAAGTCGACTGCAGCCACCTGTGCACCGGAGCTGATGTCGACACCCCCGAGCAGCTGCAGGCCGCCGGCCTGCGCCTGCCAGACGACGTGGGCACAGGGTACGCAGCGGAGGTGGGGCGATGACGGTGCCTAAGAACTGGCAGCAGCTCAAGGATGCGCTCATGGACCACGGCTACCGGGCCGATGATGCGCTGGCGACGATCGCGTGGATCTCCGCGCAGCTCGACCGGCCGCTGCTGTGCGAAGGCCCGCCCGGAGTCGGCAAGACCGCACTCGCCTACGCCCTGGCAGCAGTCCACGGCGGGCAGCTGTTCCGGCTGCAGTGCTATGAGGGCATCGACGCCGCGCAGGCGCTCTACGACTGGGACTTCCGCTCGCAGATCCTCTACCTGCGCGCCCTCGAGGCCGCCCGCGCCGCCGAGACCGCAGAAGCCGGGGAGCTCGAAGCGCAGCTGTACTCCGAGCGCTTCCTGCTCACCCGCCCGATCCTCGCCGCGCTCACCGCCTCGGCCGAGGGGCAGCGGGCGGTGCTGCTCATCGACGAGATCGACCGAGCCGATGACGAGTTCGAAGCACTCCTGCTCGAAGTGCTGTCCGAATGGGCGGTCTCGATCCCCGAACTCGGCCGCATCGAGACCGCCCAACCGCCGCTCGTCGTCATCACCTCCAACCGCACCCGCGAGATCCACGATGCGCTGCGGCGCCGCTGCCTCTACCACTGGTTCGACTTCCCCGACCGCGAAGCC
The DNA here is from genome assembly GCF_042429315.1 of Brevibacterium otitidis. NCBI lineage: Bacteria > Bacillati > Actinomycetota > Actinomycetes > Micrococcales > Brevibacteriaceae > Brevibacterium > Brevibacterium otitidis. The sequence continues at coordinate 16,228 of NZ_JBHMAU010000044.1, forward strand.
GAACACCAGATCCTCGCCCTCCACGTGCCCGAGGCGGATGCGGCGCTCGTGACGGCGACCGGCGACTATGTGCGCGCGGTCCGGCAGATGGCCCTCAACCGGCCGCCGGGCACCGCCGAGGCGATCGACTGGCTGCGCTCGCTCATGGCACTCGGCGCCGTCGAACTCGACGCCGCGACTGCCGAGGCGACCCTCGGGGCGCTCATCAAGGACGCCGAGGACGCCGAACAGGTGCGCACCCACGGGCCGATCATCGGCGGGGCACCACCGCGGAGACCGTCATGACGATGACCGCAGTGCTCACCGACTTCGCCCGCAGCCTCGCCCGCCACGGATATCCCGCCGATCCGGGCCGGCTGCACACCGCGGTGGCCGGGCTGTCCGCCCTCGGCACGATCGAGCGGCGCCACGTCTACGCCGTCACCCGCGCCGCCTGGTGCACCACCGCTGAGCAGTGGGCGGACTTCCCGCTCCACTTCGAGCGGTTCTTCTCGCGCCGCCCGGCCGCCGCGCCGCCACCGGACATCGACGTCGAGATGGAGGTGCCCGATGCGCTGCCCGGTGACGACGATGCCGATGCCGGCGACCCGGATCCGCAGGCCGCAGCCGCATCCAAGGCCGCGGTGCTGCGCGAGACCGATATCGCCGAGCTGCTCGACACGCAGGCAGCCGACGCCCGCGCCCAGCTCTCCCGGCTGCGCCTGCACCCGCCGCAGCGGTGCCGGCCGCGCTACCGCCGCGGGCGCGCTGAGCGCCTGCACCTGCGGCAGGCGCTGCGGGAGCTGCTCACCACCGGCGAGATCACGAGCCTGCCGGGCCAGGAGCGCCGCGCGGTGCCCCGTCGGATCATCCTCGTCCTCGACGTCTCCGCCAGCATGCAGCCCTTCCACACCACGCAGCTGGCCTTCGCCGCGGCGGCAGCTGAATCAGGCCGCCATGTCAGCGTCTTCACTGCCGGCACCGAACTGACCGATATCACCGCAGACGTGCGCACCATCCGCGCCGGTGCCCGCAGCGGACAGATCCCCGACCTCGGCGGCGGCACCCGGCTCGGTGAGACCCTCCAGCAGCTGATCAACCGGCACGCCGGCAGGCTGCGCGGGGCGGTCCTCATCGTCATGTCCGACGGTTGGGAGGACGGCGGCACCGACGAACTCACCGCAGCGGCAGGCCGTGCCAGCCGCCTGTGCCAGCGGTTCCTGTGGGTGAATCCGCGCTCCGGGCGCACCGGCTGGCAGCCCGAGATCCGCGGCATCCGCGCCATCAGCCCGCATGTCGACGCGCTGCTGCCCGGCACCACCATCGCCGACTACTTCCGGCTCGCCGCAGCCGTCGCGGGGTGAGCGGCATGCGCGATATCGCCTCCGAGATCTTCGACCTGCTCAGCGGCGCCGAACCCTTCGCTGTGTGCACGATCATCCGCACGTGGTCCTCGGCACCCCGCCCGGCCGGGACCGCAATGGCGGTCACCGCCTCGGGACGGGCCATCGGGTCGCTGTCCGGCGGATGTGTCGAAGGGGCCGTGCACGCCGCCGCCCAGCTCACCATCGACGACGGCCAGCCGCGGCTGGGCCGCTACGGCGTCTCCGATGACGAGGCCTTCGCCGTCGGCCTGGCCTGCGGCGGCCGGCTCGATGTCCTCATCCGCCGCGTCGATCCGACCGACCCGGCCGACACCGAGCCGCTGGCGGCGGCGTGCCAGCAGATCCTCCGCGATGAGCCGACGGCTCTGCTCCTCCGGATTCCGCTCGCCACCGAGGAGCTCGGCGAGCCGCGCGGAATGGAGTACGTGCTCACCCCACCGGCCGGCCGCTGGCTGGCGATCACCGCGCCCGAGGCGGCTGCCCCGACCGTGACCGGCTCGCTCGGCGACGGGCAGCTCGATCACTCCGTCGTCGACAGCGCCATCGGACTGCTGGCCGCCGGGACCACGCAGATCCGGGAGTACGGCGAGCACGGCGAACGCCTCGACAGCGACACCGCGGTGCTCATCAGCGCCTTCTCCCGCAAACCTAGGATGCTCATCTTCGGGGCCATCGACTATGCCCGCGCGCTCGCGGCGGCAGCGAAGCTCGTCGGCTACCACGTCACCGTCTGCGATGCCCGGCCCGTCTTCGCCACCCGGGCCCGCTTCCCGGAAGCCGATGAGGTCGTCGTGTCCTGGCCGCACCGCTATCTGCAGGCCGAGCTCGATGCCGGCCGAATCGAGGAGAGCACCGCGATCGCCGTGCTCACCCATGACCTGAAGTTCGATGTGCCGCTGCTGCAGGTCGCCCTCGGCTGCCCGGCGGCTTATGTCGGGGCGATGGGCAGCCGGCGCACGAATGATCGGCGCATCGCAGCGCTGCGCGAAGCCGGCGTGTCAGACGAGCTCATCGACCGGCTCTATGCGCCCATCGGCCTCGACCTCGGCGCTCGCACCCCGGAGACGACCGCGATCTCGATCCTCGCTGAGATCACCCGGGAGCGGTGGCAGGCCAGCGGTGCCCGGCTGCGCGACACCACCGGCCCGATCCATTCCTGAGCGGCCGGCCGACCCCAAGGCTCAGCCGGCCGCTCAGCCCGTGCTCACCGGCGCTCTGCCGCCTCGGCGAGGGCCGCCATCGCCGTCACGAACGCCTCCTCGGGTGGATTCACGAGGCCGGCGCCCACCTGCCCGACACCGGCGATGCGGCCGGCCATGCCGGTGTTGATCTGCGGCAGCACTCCGGTCCGGACCACAGCTGCGGCGTCGATGCCGGTGGGCACACCGCGGAACTCGAGGATCGGGATCTGGTGGGCAGGATGCTCACCGAGGGTGATCTCATACATCTTCTGCGTCGTCTCGAGCGCGAAGGCGACATCGGCGCCGACGAGCCGGACGATCGCCGGCGCCGCGGCCATCGCGAAGCCGCCGATTCCTGCGGTCTCCGTGATCGCCGAATCGCCGATGTCCGGGTTCGCATCCTCCGGCCCGAAGGAGCCGAGGAACAGGCCCTCGGGCATCTGCGCCGGCCCGGTGAACCACGCATCCCCGGTGCCGGAGAGCTGGATGCCGAACTCGGTGCCGTTGCGCGCCATCGTCACGACGAGTGAGGAGCCGGGGACGTTCTTCGCAGCCGCGCAGGCGAGCTTGCAGGTGGGCATGACGATGTTGAGGGCGAAGTAGTCATTGGCGCCGAGAAAGCGCACCACCTCGGCGAGGTCCTCTTGCGGCCGGTCCTGCGCGAAGAGATGCGGCATGAGGTCGCGCAGGAACAGCAGCGTGCCGGTGCGGTTGCGGTTGTGGCCCTCATCACCGGACTGCAGCATCTGCGAGACATAGGCCTTCGTGTCGAGCGGACCGCTGCTCTCCAGCGCCTCAGCCAGGACGGGACCGAGCACATCGCGCATCCAGCGCAGCCGCGTGAGCACCTCCTCGCCGTTGGCGCCGTAGCGCAGCACCTTGCCGAGCCCTTCGTTGAGGGAGCAGTAGGCGCGGTTGCCGTGCACCGGGTCGTGCAGCTCCATCATCCACATTGATGGGCTCACGACACCGGCCATCGGCCCGACGGCCTCCCGGCTGTGGCACGGCGCGAAGGTGAAGCGCCCGGCGGCCAGGCCCTCCTCGGCCTCCTCAAGGGTGTCGACGAGACCTTCGAACACGACCGCCCCGGCCAGGGCGCCGCGCATCGGTCCCGAGGCGTCCTCCCAGGCCAGCGGGGGACCGGCGTGGAGGAACTCGGTGTCAGCCAGGCCCAGGCACTCGCGGGCCGGGCGGACGGCGATGAGCTCGGCACCTGCGGCGAGCATCCGCTCGATCGCTGTGCGGTTGGCTGCGGCCCGGCGCGGATCGGCCATGACCGCCTGCACCGCGGCTGCGCTGCCGAGCGCGGGCCGCCAGTCGACCTCGGTGACGGCGACCGCCTGCGCCTGCAGCTCCTGGGCGAACAGCGACAGCCCGGTCGTCACGACGACCGGCTCGGCCTCCAGCAGACCGCGCAGCGGCGCATCACCGGCAGCATCCGAAACGGCACCTGAGGCGGCGTCCGGCTGAGCGGCCGTGCCCGAGGCGGTGGTCGCGTCTGCCGGAGCGTCCGCCTCGGCAGCGGCACTCGCCTCGGCGGCGTTGCCGGCAGAGCCGTCGCCGTGCCCGAGGTGGGCCAGGGCTCGGCGCGTCGCGGCAGCATTCGAGGCGAACACCTCGGCGCCGGCAGCGGTGAGCGCCGCGACAGCGGCAGCGAGGCCCTGATGATCGTCTTCGGTGCCGACGAGGGAGACGACGACCGGCAGCTGGCGGCCGTGCTCCTCCTGCGCCTGCGCACGCACCTGGCCGATCACCTCGGCCAGCGGTTCGACCGGCGCAGCATGCGCGCCATAGCCGAGCACAAGGTCGAGCAGCACGACGTCGGCGTTCGCACCGGTGCGGGCAAGGGCAGCGAGGCGCAGGCTCGGGTCGATCATCGGATGGGCGCGCCCGGCGGTCATCTCGTCATCACCGAAATCGATGACGAACGACCCGGTCTCCGGCACGCTGCCGCCGCTGAGCTGCTCAGCACCGGCCAGCGGGATGTTCGAGGGCACCGGGCCGAGCACGTCGGAGGCGATGAGCATCGCCTCATCGGCCAGGGTGCCGCCGCAGAAGTAGCCGCGCAGCTCCCCGCCGCCGGCCGCAGCAGGTTTCTCAGCTGCAGGGTTCTCAGCAGCAGGGAAGCCAGCCGCAGCGGCCTCCGGCAGCCACGACGGCCACGCCGGTGCCGCACCGCCGACCGCGTGCAGGGCCGCCTCGACTGCGGCCGTGAGGTCCGGGCGTCCCGGCCCGAGCACCGCCCATGACACCCCGACGCCGAGCTCCCCGGCCAGTGCCGCAACCTCATCGACGACATCGGCATCGGCCGGCTTCGAGACGATGATGATGTGCTCAGTGGCCGGATCCGCCGCGAGCGCCCGCAGCGCCTGCTTCGTCGAGCGGCCGCCGACAGCGGCGCTCATATCCCGGCCGCCGGTGCCCAGCACATGGCTGACGCCCTCGCCGGCAGCGCTCAGCAGCGTCATGACCTGCTGCGCGCCGGTGCCGGAGGCTGCGACGATGCCGAAGCGGCCGGGCCGCACCCGGTTCGCAAAGCCGAGCGCAGCCTGGGACACGACCGCGGTGCCGCAGTCAGGACCCATGACGATGACATCGGCAGCGGCAGCGGCATCCTTGAGCAGCACCTCGGATTCGACCGGCACATTGTCGGAGAACAGCATGACGGAGCAGCCCGAGGCGATCGCATCGAGCGCCTCTGTCGTCGCATGCTCACCGGGCACGGAGATGACCGCGAGACTCGCCTCGGTCCGCCGCGCCGCCGAACCCAGGGTCAGGGCCGGGCTCTCCTCACTGGCCGTGAGCCCGCCGCCGGTTGAGCGCAGGGCCGCCAGCTGCACATCGAGCTCGGCCACCGCCTGTTCGAGCACCGCATCGTCTGCGCACCGCAGCGCGATGACGAGGTCGTTGGGCGTCACCGCCGGGTCGATGTCGAAGTCGAGGCTGCGCATGAGGTCGAGGTTGAGCTCGGTGCCCATCCCGATGAGCGCGTCGGTGACCCCGTCGACCTCCTTCACCCGGGCCGAGACCTGCATGAGGCTGACGGAGTCGAAGTAGACACCGGATCGGATATCAACGTGAGAGAGCATGGACTTCTCCTTCTGTTCGGTCCGGCGATCCGCCGGCGGGCTGAGGTGAGGGTTGCGTGAGGACGCGGCACGCGGCGAGCACACCGGCGCCGAGGTCGTGGCCGGAGGTGTGCCCGATCCCACCGAGGTGCTGGGCGAAGGCTGCGCTGTCGCCGCTCTGCGCGGCGCTCAGCGCCTTCGCCACCGGCGTGGTGCACCAGCCGTCGAGGGCCGTCTCCAGCAAGGAGGCGGAGATCGCCGTCGTCGAGCTCAGCTGCGGTGTCAGTGCGGTGCGGAACCGGTCGAGGGTGTCCCAGGCTGATCTCCAGCGCAGCGCCAGCGCGATCCCGCAGAGCACATCATCGCCAGAGGGTGTGAGGCCGGGGCCGCGGCCGATGAGTGCCGCGATCTGCTCGGCAAGGGCTGCGCTGCGAGGGCCTGTGCCGGTCTCCGAGTCGCGGCTGCCGGTAAGTGCCGTGCGCACGATCTGCTCAGCGCTGGATGCGGCATCGGCGATGCCCGGCTGCAGTGCGGCAAGTGCTGCGGGCAGATCCGCGCCTGCCGTGCCCAGTGCGGCCGCAGCCCCCGGCGCGGCCGCTGTGCCCAGTGTGGGTGGGGGAGTAGGCGCTGGGCTGATGCGCTGGGGCCGCCACATGCGCATGATGCGCAGCTCAGCTGCCGGCAGCAGCAGCCGGTCAGGTGCGGCTGCGACCCGATCGCCGATCCGCAGGCCGGCGGTGAAGACAGCGGCGGGAACACGGGTGCGCACAGCCGTCGGCAGATCATAGGCGCCCGTTCCGATGACCGGAACGACGCGGATGCGCGACCCTGCCGGTGCGGTGAGATAGAGCCCGGCAGCGTGGATCCCGGCGACGGTCCATGCACGCTCAGCGGCGGCCAGCGGCGGCGTCACGGGCGACAGCGCCGCTGGCACGACTGCCGTGTCCGCGGATGAGACGTACATCTCACCAGCGTAGGGTTCACTGCTAGGGTGGGGGACATGGCAAATGCCGATAATCATGAATCTCTCACTCGGCAGAATCTGCCAGTCAGCGGTGCTGATGTCACCGTCCGCGATGTCCTCGGACTGCCCTCCCTCACCGGAACCCGTGTGCTGGCCGGCACCGAGGGACTCGAGCGCATCGTCTCGCGGGTCAACGTCATGGAAGTCCCCGACATCCTGCCGTGGGTGCGCGCCCAGGAGCTGCTCATCACCACCGGATACCCGCTGCAGGATTCGCAGATCGACTTCTGCGATCTTGTGCGTCAGTTCGCCGAACGCGATCTGGCAGGTGTCGGGGTCAAATCCGGCCGCTATCTCGACGAGATCCCCCGTGAGGTGCTGAGCACGGCCGATGAGGTGGGCCTGCCGGTCCTGCTGCTGCCCGACGGAGCCGGCTTCGACGAGATCATCCACGAGGTGCTCGGCACCGTGCTCGCCCGGCGCGAACAGGACCTGCAGCAGGCCGAAGAGGTCCTCCACGAACTCGTCACCATCGTCGTCACCGGCGGTGAGCTCGACGAGGTCTGCAGCCGCATCGCCAGCCATGTCAACGGCACTATCGTCGTCACGACGATGGACGGTCGGGTCACCGAGGCCGCCGGACAGCTGCCGCTGACCCGACTCCAGCAGCTCAGCTGCTTCGACGTCTCCGGCCGCTTCCACGTCGAGCAGACCCCGGTCGGCGAGGTGCAGCGGACGAGCGGCCTCTACAGCCTGGCCGTGCGGATCCGCGGCGGTGCCCGCGACCTCGGCCGCCTCGTCCTCTTCACCGACCATCCGATGAGCCCCAGCCAGCAGCACGTCGTCGACCAGGCCTCGGCGGCCGCCGCCCTCGTGCTCACGAAGATGCACGCGGTCTCGGCTGTCGAGAGCAAGTACAAGGCCGATTTCGTCCACGATGTGCTGCGCGGGCGGATCGTGTCAGCCGACCGGATCCTCTCGCACGCGACCTCGCTGGGTTGGGACCTCGATCGGGAACTCGTGGTTGTCGTCGCCGAATACGACGATCCCGGCGAGCCGGTCGAGACGATGGAGAAGCAGTCCCTGCAGGAGCGCTTCGCCCGTGCCTGGACCTCGGCGGTCGGCCAGGACGACGCCGAGGCGGTGGTCGTCGGGGCAGGGGATGAGGTCACCGTCATCGCAGGCGTCGCCTCCGGCGAAGCGGCTGAGCGCACCATCGCCCGCGTCGAACGCTGGGTCGGCAATGTGCACGGCGTCGGAGGCGGCGGGCGTCTGACCTTCTCCACCGGCATCAGCCGCACCGCAGCGGACCTCCACGGTCTGCCGGTCGCCTATCAGGAGGCCCGCAAGGCCGTCGACGTCGGCCGCAGGCTCTACGGCGAGCAGGCGATCAGCCACTTCGACGCCCTCGGTGTCTTCCGGCTGCTCTCCCTCATCGACGATGAGGAGGAGCTGCACGCCTTCATCTCCGACACCCTTGGATCGCTCGCTGACCGGACCGCCTCCGCGGCTGACCTGCGCGAGACCCTGCGGGTGCTGCTGGACAAGAACCTCAACGTCGCCGAGACCGCCCGCGAGATGCACTTCCACTACAACTCGCTGCGCTACCGGATCAGCAAGCTCGAGCGCATCCTCGGGCCCTTCATGACCGATGCCCGGCGGCGGTTGGCGATCCATCTGGCGCTGCAGGCGATGTACCTCACCGATCTGACAGCGGGGGAGCGCCGGCGCCTCTGAGCAGCGCTCCCTGCACTGGCGTAAGCAGTGCCGCTGCGGCGGATCCTGCACTGCCGCTGCGCCGGCGCCCGTGACGCACAGCAGGAGGCTCGGCAGAACTACGCAAAACCCTTCGAGCGTGTTTAGCAGAACTTGACGTGACACGCGCCTCATCATGTCCCTACGGTTGACACATGCCGATCCGGCTATGGCAAGTCGGACGCAGACCGGTAGGGGGAGCTATGAGTTTCGGTTGGACACTGCATGGTGACGGAAAGAGTCCTGCGCCTGGCAAGGCGGTAGCCCCGCATGAGCGGCTGAGCTGGCCGCGCACCATCGGCCTCGGTGTCCAGCACGTCGTGGCGATGTTCGGTGCGACCTTCGTCTTCCCCGTCATCATGGGTCTGAACCCGCAGCTGGCGGTCATGATGAGCGGTGTCGTCACCATCATCTTCCTCCTCATCGTCAGCGGCAAGGTCCCCAGCTACCTCGGCACCTCGGCAGCCTTCGTCGGCGGTGTCGCAGCGGTCTCCGCGCAGGGCGGCACACCCCAGCAGGTGACCGGCGCGATCCTCATCGCCGGCATCGTGCTCGCCGGCTGCGGTGTCTTCATCCACTTCATGGGCGCCGCCGTGCTCACGAAGATCATGCCGCCGGTCGTCACCGGCGCCGTCGTCATGCTCATCGGCTTCAACCTCGCCCCCGTGGTGGCGAACGTCTACTGGCCGCAGGATCAGTGGATCGCCTTCATCGTCATGTTCGTCATCATCGTGATGTCGGTGGCGCTGCGCGGATTCCTCGGCCGGATCGCCGTCTTCATCGGCCTGGCCTTCGGCTACGTGCTCTCGTGGATCTTCGACCTCGTGTTCGGCCCGATCACCGCCTACAACGCCGCCACCGATGCTGTCGACACCCATATGCGCGTCGACTGGTCCGGTGTCGTGGCCGCCCCGTGGTTCGGTCTGCCGCCGGTCACCGACACCGATGCAGGCGTTGTCGGCATGCACCTGCCGGAGTTCAACGCCGCGTTCATCATCGTCATGCTCCCGGCCGTCATCGCGCTCATCGCTGAGAACGTCGGCCACGTCAAGGCTGTCGAGGAGATGACGAAGACGCCGCTGGACAAGTACATGGGCCGCGCCCTGTCCGCCGACGGCATCGCCACAGTTGTCGCCACCTCGGTCGGCGGCTCGCCGACGACGACTTATGCCGAGAACATCGGCGTCATGGCCTCGACCCGCGTCTATTCGACTGCGGCCTACTACGTCGCCGCGCTCGCCGCGATCCTCTTCGGCCTCTCACCGAAGTTCGGTGCGGTCATCTCCGCTGTGCCCGGCGGTGTGCTCGCCGGCATCACCGTCGTGCTCTATGGCATGATCGGCCTGCTCGGCGCCAAGATCTGGACGGAGAACCGCGTCGACTTCTCCAATCCGCTCAACATGGTGCCGGTAGCAGCAGGCATCATCATCGCCATCGGCGACGTCGGTCTCAAGGTTTCTGAGACGTTCACGCTGGCCGGCATCGCTTTGGGTACGATCGTCGTTATGGTGATGTACCACTTCTGCCGGATCATCGCCCCCGCAGAGCTGCGGGAGGCGGCCGACCAGGCAGGAGCCGGTGGCGCGCTCATCACCGTCGGCGAATCCGGCTCGCACAGCCTCGAAGAGCTCGGGCTCGAAGAGAACTACGGCAGGCGCGGCCGCCGCGGCCACAACGCAGTCGACAGCAGCCCACACGTTCCGGAGGACAGCAGGGAATGAAGCCAGCGGCTTTCGCATACCACCGCGCAGCATCCGTCGACCAGTGCCTCGAACTGCTCGCCCAGTACGGGGCCGAGGCGAAGCTGCTGGCCGGCGGCCAGAGCCTCATCCCGGTGCTCAACATGCGGCTGGCCGCACCCGCCCACCTCATCGACATCTCCCGGCTGAGCGAGCTGGGCTCCATCGCCGTCACAGAGACCAGCGTGCGTGTCGGTGCTGCCGTCACGCACGCTGAGCTCGAAGCCGACGACGGCGCCTACACGGCGCTGCCGATCCTGCGGCAGGCGCTCGTCAACGTCGCGCACCCGGCGATCCGCAACCGCGGCACCACCGTCGGCTCGATCGCCCACGCCGACACGAACGGCGAGATGCCGGCCATCCTCGCCCTCACCGGCGGGACCGCGCACGCCGTGTCTGCAGCCGGCAGCCGGGAGATCGACGCAGCCGCTCTCTACATCGGCCCGCTGGAGACCTGCCTGGAACCCGATGAGCTCATCACTCATGTCGACTTCCACCGGTTCCCGGCCGGCACCCGCACCGGCTTCACCGAACTCGCCCGCCGCTCCGGCGACTACGCCCTCGCCGGGGTGGCGATGGCGCTGACGGCCGAGGAGTCGACGATCACCGGGCTGCGCCTGTCCTTCGTCTCCGTCACCGACCTGCCCACGGCCCTCGATATGAGCGAACAGGCCAGCGGCATGGAGCTGAAGGCCACAACCGAGCTGTGCGCGGCCGTGACCGAGGCGGTCGAGACCGCCATCGATCCGGCCGGAGACATCCACGCCACCGCCGACTACCGCCGGCACATCACCAAGGTCATGGCCCGCAGACTGGCTGTCGAACTCAGCTGCCGGGCACCGCAGCCGGCAGCAGTAAGGAGCAGCACACGTGAGCAGCCTGGCACACACTGACAGAACCGAATCGGAACCGCACCACACCGTGCGGCTGAAGGTCAACGGCACCGTGCACCAGATCTCGGTCGCCGACCGCCAGCTGCTCTCCGACGCCCTGCGCCACGACATCGGCCTGACCGGCACCCACGTCGGCTGCGAGCACGGCGTGTGCGGTGCCTGCACCGTGCAGATCGACGGCAAGCCGATGCGCTCGTGCCTCATGCTCGCCGTCGCCGCCGAAGGCAGCGAGATCCGCACCGTCGAAGGTATCGGCAACGATCCGGAGCATCCGGCCGATGTGCAGCAGGCGTTCATCGACTGCCACGGACTGCAGTGCGGCTTCTGCACCCCCGGATTCATCACGACGATCGACGCCTTCATCGATGAGAACCCCGACCCCACGCCCGAGGAGGCGCGCGAGGCGATCTCCGGGAACCTGTGCCGCTGCACCGGCTACCAGAACATCGTCGCCTCCGTGCTGCGGGCGGCCGAACTGCGCAGGGCGGGATCCGCGCCCGAGGCGGGGCCCACCTCGGGCGCGGAGGATGCGGCAGGTGCCGGCGCCGGAACGGACGAGGGAGGGCAGCGATGACGACACGGATGTTCGGACAGAAGATCGCCCGCAAGGAGGACCCGCGGCTGGTGACCGGCAACGGCTCCTATGTCGATGACCTGTCCTCGCCCCACACGCTGGCCGCGGCGTTCGTGCGCAGTCCGCACGCCCATGCGAAGATCCTCGACATCGACGTCTCCGGCGCCCTCGACATCGACGGCGTGTACGCCGTGTGGACGCACGAAGACCTGCCCGGCGCAGCCGGTGAGCGGCTGCCGATGCTGCTGCCGCACCCCTCACTCATCGCGCCGAAGACCGGGTACGCGCTCGCCAAAGACGACGTCAACCACGTCGGAGAGCCGATCGCCATGGTCATCGCCGCCAACCGCTACATCGCCGAAGACGCCGCCAGCGCCGTGCACGTCGACTACGAGTACCTGCCTGCCGTCGTCGGGGTCGCGACCTCGCGCGAGGCCGAGCACGCTGTGCATGCCGATGTCGCCGACAACATCGCCGCTCACAGCATCGACGAGGTCGGCGCGGTTGACGAGGCGATGGCCGGTGCCCCACATGTGCTCGAGATCGACCTCGACATCGAGCGCAGCGCCTGCATGCCGATGGAGGGCAAGGGCGTGCTCGCCCGCTGGAACCGCCACGATGAGAGCATGATCGTGTACTCCTCGACGCAGACTTCGACCGGACTGCGCGCGGCACTGGCAGCGAAGCTGGAGATGCCGCTGACGAAGATGGAGGTCATCACCCCCGATGTGGGCGGAGGATTCGGCGTCAAGATCAACCACCCCTGGCCCGAAGAGGTCTGCGTGGCAGCCGCCGCCCGGGCACTGGACCGGGAGATCGCCTGGACCGAGGACCGGCGCGAGCACTTCATCTCCTCCGCCCATGAGCGCCAGCAGCTCCAGCAGGTGCGCATCGGCTTCGACGACGAGGGCAAGATCCACGCCCTCGACGTGAAGTTCTGGCACGACAACGGCGCCTACCTGCCCTACGGGGTGATCCCGCCGCTCAACACCGCCACCCACGTGCTCGGGCCGTATGTCATCCGCAACTACCGCTGCGAATGGTGGTCGCTGTACACCAACACCGTCATCGTCACCCCCTACCGCGGGGCCGGGCGCCCACAGGGCGTGTACATGATGGAACGGGCGATGGACGCGGTCGCCGATGCACTCGGCCGCGACCGCACCGAGGTGCGCGAGGCCAACTTCGTGCGCGAGTTCCCGCACCCGATCGGCCTCGTCCTGCAGGACGGGCGCGAGGGCATCTACGACTCCGGTGACTTCCCGACCTCGATGGCCAAGCTCAAAGAGCTCATCGGCTGGGACGACTTCGCCGACTACCGTGCACAGGCCGCTGCCGAGGGCCGGCGGGTCGGCATCGGCGTGGCCTGCTATGTCGAAGGCACCGGTGCCGGTCCGTATGAGGGCGGGCACATCGAAGTCGAGACATCCGGGCGGGTCAACGTGTGGACCGGCCTGACCACTCAGGGGCAGGCACATGCGACCGTGTTCGCCCAGATCGTCGCCGATGAGCTCGGTGTGCCGATCGACCGGGTCAACGTCGTCACCGGTGATACCCGCAAGACCCCCTATTCGGTGGGCACCTGGGGTTCGCGTGGGGCGGTCATGAGCGGCAACGCCGTGCACCTGACGGCGAAGAAGCTCAAGCAGAAGGCACTGACGATCGCCGGGCGCTCACTCGAAGTCGACCTGGCCGACCTGGAGATCGTCGACGGGATCGTGCAGGTCAAAGGCGATCCTTCAGCTTCGATTCCGCTCGAGGTCATCTCGGTGATGTCGAACCCGCTGCGCTACGCCTTCGACGACGCTGCCAAGGCCGCCACCCAGTTCGGGATGCCATCCGATGAGTCGAAGCCGCCGATGCTGCCTGGTGAGTCACCGGGACTGGAGGAGCGGGACTTCTTCTCCCCGCAGCGGACCACCTTCGCCTCCGGCATGCATGCCGCGATCGTCGAGACCGACCCGGAAACCGCCGACATCACGGTGCTGCGCTACCGCGTCGTCCACGACTGCGGCAAGATGATCAACCCGCTCGTCGTCGAAGGACAGGTGCTCGGCGGCGTCGCACAGGGGATCGCCGGGGCCCTGTACGAGAAAATGGCCTACGACGAGACCGGCCAGCTGCTCAACGCCTCCTTCATGGACTTCCTCATGCCTTTCGCCACCGAGATCCCGCACGTCGAAACCGACCACCTGGAGACCCCGAGCCCACTCAACCCCCTCGGCATCAAGGGCGCCGGTGAGGCCGGGACGATCCCCGGTGCCTCGGTCATCGCCTCGGCGATCGAAGACGCTGAAGGCTTCCCCATCACCCGCATGCCGATCTCCCCATCAGAGCTGTGGGAGCTGCGTGAGAAGCATGCCGCCGGCCAGTGGCCGTCCCTGCAGCACCCGGCACGCGTGCCGGAGACCGACGACGCACGAGCAGAAGAAAAGGTGACCCGATGAAGATCTCCTCGACCGCCACGATGAACGCCGACCCGCAGACAGCCTGGGACGCCTTCCACAATGAGAAGATCCTCGCGGCCACCATCCCCGGCGTGGAGTCCTTCAGCGATGAAGGCGGCGGGAAGTATGCGGTCGTCGTGACGATGGGGGTCGCGGCGATCAAGGGCACCTACAACGGCACCGTCGTCTTCTCCGAAGAGCGTGAGCCCGAATCCTTCGTGCTCACCGTCAACGGGGCCGGGGGACCGGGCACCATCGGCGCCGAGGTCGCGGTGCAGCTCAGCGCCGCCGAAGGCGGGGGCAGCACCGTGAGCTGGGAGGCCGATGCGATCCTCGGCGGGCCGATCGGCGGGGTCGGGCAGCGGATGCTCGGCGGTGTCGCCAAGCGGATCGCGACGAAGTTCTTCGCCGATATCGACAGGGCGATCGCCGAGGGCGTGCCGGAAGCCGGCGAGCAGGCCGCACCCGGTGCACAGGCCGGCGCACCGGCAGCAGCCAACTCCCGCTCACTGTCGGACACAGGCCTCGTGGCAGCACCGGGGTCCGAGGGCTCGGCAATCAGCGGCGCCGCCGGGCACGCACCGGCGGCAGCCGGGGCGTGCAGCCCGGGGACCGGCGGCTTCCTCACCGGCATGGCCGCCGGTGCCGGCATCGCACTCCTCGGTGTCGCCGTCGGAGCGATCGTCAACGGCCGGCGCTGATCATCGCGGATGAGAAGGCCAACATCAGCACCACGGGACGGAACCCAGGACGCATGCGGACATGTTAGACTTCTCACTCGAGGGCGCTAGCCCCTCGATCCCCAGGCTCGGCTTGAGCCGTTCAATGAATGGAAAATAATATGAAATCCCTTTTCTTTGCCGCAGTCGGCACCGTAGCTCTTACCCTCTTCGCTGGTCCTGCAACGGCAGCGCAACCCCCGAATATGCAGGAGCGTGCGGTCATCTCAGAAGAGATCGGCCTTTCCGTCGACTGGGACGTATCTGCCGGTGCGGGTGCGTTCGAAGCGGTCGTCACAGACGCTTCCACTGGGGAGGAGGTCGCGGATATTTCAAAGTTCGTCAATAGTGAAGACGTTATTGTGTCGACTGATGGAACGGTGACGGTTGATGCCCAGAATGCATCGACGTCGAACAATGCTCAGGCGGCTCAGTGTTCAAAGACGGTCACTATTCGAGGAAAATATGGCAATATCACTAACCGTGCTTGCCGAAGCGGTAACTCGGTTAAGGTCTCCGGTAGCGTGAAGGACACGAAGGCTGATAGCTACTGCGTGAAAGCTGGCGCCAAGTTCGCTAAAACTACCTGGACGACACCTCGGCGCGCATGCCCGAAGGGGAATGTCAAATCATTCGATTCAGGGTATAAGTCCGGCACTCGGGTGAGTATGTNACCCCGCCCAAGAGATCCTCCCCTACGTCAAATCCGGCGCGCTCTCACCAACCCCGTGGCTGAGTACACCTAGACTGTAGCCATGCGCATTGTCAGATTCGTCCACAACGATGAGCCCACCTACGGCGTCGTCGAAGGCGAGCTCGGCGAGATCGTCGACGGTCGGGCCGACACCTCGGGCCTGGAGATCGCCGTCCTCGACTCGGACCCCTTCTTCAGCCCCGCCCAGTCCACCGGCGACCGCCTGACCTACGACGAGGTCCGCCTGCTGGCCCCCATCATCCCGCGCTCGAAGATCGTGTGCGTCGGTCGGAACTTCGCCGACCACGCCGCCGAACTCGGCAACGACGTGCCGGTCTCCCCGCTGACCTTCTTCAAGCCCAACACCGCCGTCATCGGCCCCGGCGACCCGATCCGCATCCCGGCGATCAGCGAGCACGTCAGCTATGAAGCCGAGCTCGGCGTCGTCATCGGCCGGGTCGCCAAACAGGTCAGCGCCGAACAG
This sequence comes from Brevibacterium otitidis, assembly GCF_042429315.1. Lineage (NCBI taxonomy): Bacteria > Bacillati > Actinomycetota > Actinomycetes > Micrococcales > Brevibacteriaceae > Brevibacterium > Brevibacterium otitidis. Next base: position 32,110 of record NZ_JBHMAU010000044.1, read on the forward strand.
GCCTACGACACCGTGCTCGGCTACCTCGCCGGTAATGATGTCACCCTGCGCGACATCCAGGACACCGACAAGCAGTGGTCACGCGCCAAGGGATTCGACACCTCCTGCCCGCTCGGCCCATGGATCGAAACCGACTTCGACCCCGAAGCCGTCGCCATCCGCTCGTGGGTCGACGGCGAGCAGCGCCAGAACGGCACGACCGAGGACTTCATCTTCGACATCCCGACCCTCATCGAACACATCACCGAGACGATCACGCTGCTGCCCGGCGATGTCATCCTCACCGGCACCCCGGCAGGAGTCGGGAAGATCGAAGCCGGCCAGCACGTCTCTGTCGCCATCGAAGGCCTCGGCCTGCTCGAGAACCCGGTGATGGACGCCTGAGCCGTACCCAGGCGACCACCGCCTCGGGACCGGGGACCTCCGCCTCGGGATCGTTTCACCCCACCAGCCACCAGCACACGCATCGACGAAGAACGAAGGAAACTGTGAGCGTCAAAGTCCGCTTCTGCCCATCGCCCACCGGCACCCCGCACGTCGGGATGGTCCGCACCGCCCTGTTCAACTGGGCGTACGCCCGCCACACCGGCGGCACATTCGTCTTCCGCATCGAAGACACCGACGCCAGCCGCGACTCCGAGGAGTCCTACGGCCAGGTGCTCGAGGCGATGCGCTGGCTCGGCCTCGACTGGGATGAGGGCATCGACGTCGGCGGACCCGACGGACCCTACCGGCAGTCCCAGCGCGGCGAGATCTACCAGGGCATCATCACCCGCCTCGTCGACGCCGGCCACCTGTACGAGTCCTTCTCCACCAATGAGGAGATCGAAGCCCGCCACCGGGCCGCCGGCCGCGACCCCAAGCTCGGCTACGACGGCTACGATCGCGACCTGAGCGAAGAGCAGAAGGCCGCCTTCCGCGCCGAGGGCCGCGAACCGGTGCTGCGCGTGCGGATGCCCGATGAAGACATCACCTTCACCGACCTGGTGCGCGGCGAGATCACCTTCAAAGCCGGCTCCGTGCCCGACTTCGTCGTCGTGCGCTCAGGCGGTCAGCCCCTCTACACCTTCGTCAACCCCGTCGACGATGCACTCATGGGCATCACCCACGTGCTGCGCGGCGAGGACCTGCTGTCCTCGACCCCGCGCCAGATCGTCCTCTACGAAGCGCTCAAGGACATCGGTGTCGCCGAGCAGACACCGGAGTTCGGGCACCTGCCCTATGTCATGGGGCAGGGGAACAAGAAGCTGTCGAAGCGCGACCCGGAATCCAACCTGTTCCTCCACCGCGACAACGGCTTCATCCGCGAGGGCCTCATCAACTACCTCGGCCTGCTCGGCTGGTCGATCGGACCGGACCGCGACGTCTTCACCGTCGAGGAGTTCATCGACGCCTTCGACATCCACGACGTGCTGCCCAACCCGGCCCGCTTCGACGTCAAGAAGGCCACCGCCATCAACGGCGACCACATCCGCATGCTCGACGCCGCTGACTTCCGCACCCGGCTCGTGCCCTACCTGCAGCGCGCCGGTATCGTCGGTGAGCAGCTCAGCGCCCGGGAGGACGAGATCCTCACTGCCGCCGCTCCGCTCGTGCAGACACGCATGAACCTGCTCGGCGAGGCACCCGACCTGCTCGGATTCCTCTTCACCTCCGATCGCGACCTGGACCTGACCGCTGAGGGCCTCAAGACGCTCAAGGACACCGCCCCCGAGGTGCTCGCCGCCTCCCTGCGCGTGCTCGAACCACTCGATGACTGGTCGACCGAGGCGATCCAGGACGCCCTGCAGACCGCGCTCGTCGACGAGATGGGCATCAAGCCGCGGCTGGCGTTCGGGCCGCTGCGCGTGGCCGTGTCCGGCCGCCGGGTCTCCCCGCCGCTGTTCGAGTCGATGGAGATCCTCGGCAAGGACTCCTCGCTGATCCGCCTGCGCGCTCTGGCTGATCATCTGGCTGCCGGCGCCGCCGCTCCCGAGGCGCAGGGCAGCTGAGATGACCACCACCCCTGAGTCCGTGACCCCGGGGCTGCGCCTGCCCGGGCTGACCGTCGAAGAGCTCACCCTCACCGTGCCCGTCGACCGCGGGTACGGCAAGCCGCTCACCACCTCGGGAGCGGGGGAGCAGCCCACGCTGGAGGTCTTCGCCCGGATCCTGGGCAGGAAGGACTCGACCAAGCCCTACCTGCTGTACCTGCAGGGCGGGCCCGGGCACGAGGCGTTCCGCGCCACCCAGTCGAGTCCCGGCTGGATCGAACGGGCGCTGAAGGACTTCCGCATCGTCATGCTCGACCAGCGCGGCACCGGCCGTTCGACCCCGGTCGGCTGGGTCGACGGCCGCATCACCGGGCTGCCGGCCGGCATCGACGGCACCGATCCCGCGGCGGTGGCCGGGTACCTGACGCATCTGCGCGCCGATTCGATCATCGCTGATGCCGAGGACGTCCGGCAGGCGCTCGGGGCCGAAGAGTGGAGTGTGCTCGGGCAGTCCTTCGGCGGGTTCTGCACGCTGCGGTACCTGAACGAGCATCCTGAGGTCATCCGCGAAGCGCTGTTCACCGGTGGCCTGCCGGCCGTCGGCGGGCACCCGCGCGAGGTCTATGCCGCCACCTGGCAGCAGATGATGACGAAGTCACAGGCCTTCACCCGCCGCTATCCGCGCGCCGCCGAGGCGCTGCGGAAGCTCAGCGCCCGGGCTGAATCCGGGCTGGAGCTGCCCGACGGCACCATCGCCACGCGGGACCATGTGCGGCTGCTCGGCCACTTCCTCGGCGCCTCGGGTGGGGCCGAACGGCTGGCCTATCTGCTCGAAGGCGATATCGACACCGCCGCCTTCCGCTATGACCTCGCCGCCGCCCTGCCGTTCTCCGGCCGCAATCCGCTCTACGCGGTCGTGCACGAAAGCTGTTGGGCCGATGGCGTCGTCACCGACTGGGCGGCTGAGGCGGCCATGCCCGAGGCGGTGCGCACCGATCCGACGCTGCTGGCCGGTGAGCACATGACACCTGCCGTATTCACCACCGGCCCGCTTGCGGTGTGGAAGGACATCGCCGAGCGCGTGGCCGCACACGAGTGGCCGCGGCTGTGGGATGCAGAGAAGCTGCGTCAGGCTGAGGTACCGGCGGCTGCTGCGGTGTACTTCGAGGACGCCTATGTGCCCCAGCAGTTCTCCCTGGCGACCGCCGCGCTGCTGCCGCAGATGCGGCCGTGGGTGACGAACGAGTATGAGCACAACGGGCTCTCGGCCTCATCCGGCAGGGTGCTCGACCGGCTGCTCAGGCTCGCCCGCGACGAGATCTGAGGCGATCCAGGAGCCTCATTGTGCCGCCCCTCACGCGGTTTTGCACTCGGGGTGCGGAGTGTGTAAAGTATTCTTTCGTTGCCAGGGAGGCGCAAGCCTCGGAAATGCATTGGGGTATGGTGTAATTGGCAGCACGAGTGATTCTGGTTCACTTAGTCTAGGTTCGAGTCCTGGTACCCCAGCGCCCCCGTCGTCTAGTGGCCTAGGACGCCGCCCTCTCAAGGCGGAAACGGCGGTTCGAACCCGCTCGGGGGTACGGTTGAATCCCGGTGTCTGACATGATCAGGTGCCGGGATTCGTCATTTCCGACCGGCACCGCCCCCGGCTGTGCCCTGGCATGTTCGACGGAGACCATGACTCGAGACGACAGCCCCCGCCCGCCGCGTGCGGCCCGCGCGGCACTGACCGGCGGAGTGGTCGGCAACTACGTCGACCAGCTGCACATCTTCCTGCCGCTCACCGCGCTCGCCCCGGCCCTGCCGCACCTCGTCGGCGCCGATGCGATCGCTGGTGCCGCCACTCTCACGATCGTTGCGACACTGCTCGGCCGGCCCTTCGGGGCGGTCGTCTTCGGAAGGCTTGCCGACCGCTTCGGCCGCACCGCCATCACCCAGCTCGCCATCGCCGGCACCGCCGCCTGCACCTTGGCGATCGCCTGCCTGCCGACCCACGAGACGATCGGCATCGCAGCGATCGGGCTGGTGCTGCTCCTGCGCTTCCTCGGTGGGATGTTCCTGGCAGGGGAGTACACCTCGGCGATCCCGCTGGCCATGGAATGGTCCCAGCCCCGCCGCCGCGGCCTGTTCTCCGGGCTCATCATGGCGATGGCTCCCTGGGCGCAGGCGACGATCGCGCTCGCCACCCTCGGGCTGCTCGCCGTGCTCGGGCCCGAGGCCTATGCCGTCTACGGCTGGCGGCTCGCCTTCGCTGCCGGCGGCGTGGCCTCCCTGCTCGTGCTCGCGTACTACCACCGCAATATCGCTGATGCGAAAGCCTCCCAGCTGCTGCCGGCCGATTCTGCCGTGCCCGAGGCGGAGGAGACTCAGGCGGCTGGCCCCGGTGACCGGCCGGCTGAGCTGGGTTCGCTGCGTGCGGTCGTTCTCGGCCGCTGGGCGCGGCCGTTCTGGGCGGTGTTCCTGCTCATGACCGGGCTGTGGCTCATGACGAACATGGTCGTCATCCGGATGGCCGCCTACCTCGGTGAGGGCGGCGGTGCCGCCCATCTGACGGCTGAAACCGTGCCGGTCGTCATGGCCGCAGCCGCGATCGCCCAGGCGCTCGTGATGTCGGTGACCGGGCACATCTCCACACTGGTCGGTAGGCGCCGCTTCTTCGTCCTTGCCGGCATCATCGCCGCAATCGGCGGGCCGGTCCTCTACGTGCTCATCACGCAGGCTTCGACGGTCGCCGGCATCACTGCGCTCGTGTGCCTCATCCAGGCGCTCACCGTCACTGCCTATGGGCCGATCGGCGCGCACCTGTCGGAGATCTTCCCAGCAGAGGTCCGCTCGACAGGCTACGGCACCGCCTACAGCGCCTCGATCGTGGTCCCGGCCCTCTTCCCGTTCTGGCTGCCGGCCCTGGCCTTACTGCTCGGTGGGCAGGCGGTTGCTGTGGTGGCGGTGCTCGCACTCGGCGGGATCTTCGTCGCCCTCGGCGGCGTCCTGAGCACCCGGTCGCAGGCCGCCGCCGAGGCGCAGCTCACCGGTTCGTGAGAGTGCGGGTGTCCTCTGCGATCTTGCGGGTGTTCTCCGCCGTCTTGATCGAGGCGACGATGAACTCCAGCATCATACGGCCGTAGACGAGCTGCAGGAGCGCAGGAATCCAGCCGAGGAAGATGGCCAGGATGAGCGGCACCGGGTTGAACGAGGACTCGCCGAACAGGTTGGCGCCCAGAATGATCCCGAAGAACACGCTCCAGCCGATGACCTGACTTGGCTCAAATTGGTGTGATGTAGATCATATTGACACTATGACCTGCGGGTTTGGGTTGTGAAGTGCTGGAATTCCTGACTAATCGGGTGGTTGGGGT
>NZ_JBHMAU010000045.1:0-20221 GCF_042429315.1 Brevibacterium otitidis
CGCCGCCAGCGTTCGTCCTGAGCCAGGATCAAACTCTCCATAAAAAAATGAAAAACAAAACCCCAGCCGAAAACCAAAGAAAAAGACAAGAGAAAACCAAACAATGGTCATCAAATGTCACATCTCTGCTTCAACCAGAAAAAAACTGGCATCACAAAAACAAACAAACACGCTATTGAGTTCTCAAAGAACAGACGCACATCGGTTCAGCCGAGCTTGCGCCCGACCTCGTCCGAGGCAACTTCTCCAGCTTACCACTCTCATCCAGTTTGTCAACCCGGCGTGTTGCCCGGTCGTCATTCGGATTCTGTGGCCCTCGCTCGATCCTCCGTTATCGGAGCCGCTCTGCGAGGCGAGCGGTTTTCTACTCTAGACCATCCTGGGCTGCCTGTGCAAGTCGCTGTGTGCGAGCTTCTCGGCTTCCTTCCGGTCGGCGGTTCGGCCTTGTTTCCGCGGCCGCCTGCCTGAGCAGTCGTCGCCCTCCGCTGTCCTGGCGTTCTACCTGGTCAGAGCGCTTGAACTGCTGTTCGTCGCGCTGGGCAACGAGTACTAACCTAAACCGTTTCGCTCAGCGGATGCAAATCGAGGCGATGTGCCCTTGCTCACAGATCACCGCGCGGCTGAGTCTTCGGCCGCCTCACTGCTGGCGACGGCGGTCTCAAGTCAGGGGTTCTGCCACCTCGGGCCCCTGGTTGCGGACGTTGCCCACGGCAGCTCCCACGCGGAACCGCTCCACCGAATCTGGGTCGAAACCGGCAATGACATCATCGAGGACTGCGCGGGCGTCGTCCTTCTCGACAGCGGAATCGATCCAGTCGCCGAGCCTCTCAGGCGTCGTCATGACCGGCATCCGCTCGTGGACATCTGCGAGATGTCCCGCGGCCGGGCAGGTGATGATCGTGGTGGAGACGAGCCAGCCGTCGGTGATGGCCGGATCCGTCACGACCTGTCCGTCGAGATCGGGGCGGCGGCGGAACTCGAAGAGCCCGACCATATAGAGGGGCTCGTCTGCGGCGGAGTGCATGAGCCACGGCTGCTTCCCCTCTGCAGTGGCGACCCATTCGTAGTAGCCGCTGACCGGGATGATGCAGCGCTGGGAGGCGAAGGCATGGCGGAACATCGGCTTCTCCGCCACTGTCTCCGCACGCGCGTTGAAGGCCTTGAAGCCGATCTTCTCCTCTTTGGCCCAGCCTGGCACCAGCCCCCATCGGGCAGTGGCCAGGCGCCGGACGGCCTCGCCGGTGTCGGCGATGCGCTCAGCGACGATCGGCAGTGCGGCGCCAGGCGGCACGTTGTAACGCGGAGAGAAGGTGTAGTCGACGATGTCGATGCCGAGCTCGTCGACGATGTCGTGTGGATCAGTGGCCATGTTCAGACGTCCGCACATAAGGCGATCGTGCCACGTCAGTATGCTGGTGCCAAGTGTTCGCAGGTGAGCAGTCGCGGCAGGAGGAATGACGTGGAGCCTGGGTTCGACCCGATCGACGAGTCGCGCAAGCAGTGGCTTGCCCACGGCTGGACTGATGCTGCCGATGGGATGACGCTCGTCATCTCCATCATGCGCGCCCACCAACTGCTGCTCGCCCGGGTCCATCAGACGCTGCGGCCGCTGGATCTGACCTTCTCCCGCTATGAGGTGCTCGCGCTGCTGTCCTTCACCCGGCGCGGCAGCCTGCCGATGAACAAGATCACCAAGCGTCTGCAGGTGCATGCGACATCGACGACCAATTCCGTCGACCGACTCGAAGCCGCTGGTCTCGTCGCCCGCCTGCCACATCCGGCCGATGGCCGCACCACGCTCGTCGAGATCACCGATGCGGGCCGGCAACTGGTGGCTGAAGCCACCGAGGCGCTCAACCGCGACGTCTTCGAACAGCCCGGGCTGGCCCCGGCTGACACTGTGCGGCTGCTCGACGAGTTGGCTGCGCTGCGCGCTGGGCTGGAGCATCCAGCCGGCTCCTGACTGACATGTGACCGACGCCTGGCCGCCTGCTGACCGGGATCACGTGAGCGGGCCCCGGACCCCTGGCAGGTGGCGAAGCAGACCGTCCGCTCACTGCACGGCTGCGTGGATCGCCTCGGCGATCTGCCCGCGGATGCCGGTGCTGATCTGCCCGCGGATGCCGGTGCCGGCCTGACCGTGACTGCTCATGACCGGCAGCTCTGTCCCCAGAGGTGCGAGCTCATCGATGCCGGCGGTCGGCAGCCGGCGCAGAGCATCGCGCGCCAGAGGTGAGAGCACCTCCAACTGCCAGCGCACCTCATCGTCGACGGCTTCAGACCCCAGACCCAAGGCCAGACCAGCCGCCTGCGCGGCATAGGCCGCAGCACCGAGAGCATGATCGGTGAGCCTCGGCACGACCGCCGCCTGCGCTGCTGCACGCGCCGCCGCCAATCCCGCCGGAGACGCTGCCGCGGCCCCGGCGCGCAGCGCACCGCCGAGGACCTGCTCGGACCCGGCTGCGCCGCGGCTGTTTCGGCTGAAGGCATAGGTGTGCTCGATGGCAGCGCGGATGCGGCCATCGGCGGCCTCGGCTTCGAACAGCGGCAGCACACGCTCAGCACAGCCGGCTGCCCATGCGGCGAGGGCACGGCGTTCGTCCGATCTGAGGGTCGCAGAGGAGACCATGACAGCAGCTTTCGGGGACGGGGCGGGATGCACAGCCGCGACACCGACCTGGGGAACGGGGATGTCGACTGCGATGCGGTCAGCAGCCGCAGCTGTGCGGCCAGCATAGCGAACCCGGCACTCAGGTGCCGGCGGGCACCCGGGTGGGCACCGCCTCGGGCACGGTGGCAGAATGGACCCGACACAATTACTTGGACGTCCAAGTAATCTTCACTACCCTGGGACACAGACCGGTCGTGCAGGCGGCGCTGTCCTGCGGCCGCGCCGGCGCACATCACCACACACTGCAGTAAAGGAGCCACGATGGCACGCTCAACCGCGTCCGCTCTGACATTCGGGCTGACCGACGACCAGATCGAACTGTCCAATATGTGCCGCGATTTCGCTGATGCCGAGATCGCTCCGCACGCCCTCGACTGGGATGCCAACAAGCACTTCCCCGTCGACGTCATCAAGAAGACCGCCGAACTGGGCATGGGCGGCATCTACGTCTCCGAGGAGTCCGGCGGCGCGGGCCTCGGCCGCCTCGATGCCGCGCTCATCTTCGAAGCGCTCTCCACCGGCTGCCCGGCGGTGGCCGCCTACATCTCCATCCACAACATGGTCGCGTGGATGATCGACAAGTACGGCGACGATGCGCAGAAGGAGAAGTACCTCCAGCCGCTCGTGGCCTTCGAGAAGCTCGGCTCCTACTGCCTGACCGAACCGAATGCTGGCTCCGATGCGGCCGCCCTGCGCACCACCGCACGGCTCGACGGCGACCACTATGTGCTCAACGGCGTCAAGCAGTTCATCTCCGGCGCCGGCGCCTCCGAGATCTACCTCGTCATGGCCCGCACCGGCCAGGAGGGCTCGCGCGGCATCTCGACCTTCATCGTCGAGAAAGACACCGAGGGTTTCGACTTCGGACCCAACGAGATCAAGATGGGCTGGAATGCCCAGCCGACCCGCCAGGTGTTCATGGAGAACGTCAAGGTGCCCGTCGAGAACCGCCTGGGCGACGAAGGCGAGGGCTTCAAGATCGCGATGTCCGGCCTCGACGGCGGCCGCCTCAACATCGGCGCCTGCTCGCTCGGCGGCGGACAGGCTGCCCTGGAGAAGGCCATCACCTACATGGGCGAGCGCCAGGCCTTCGGCACCGAGCTCAACGGCTTCCAGGCCCTGCGCTTCCGGCTGGCCGATATGCAGACCAAGCTCGAAGGCGCCCGCTCCCTGCTGCGCCGCGCGGCTGCCGCCTATGACGCCGGAGATCCGAACACTTCGCTGCTGGCGGCGATGGCGAAGCTGTCTGCCACCGACACCGGATTCGAGGTGGCCAACGACGCCCTGCAGCTGTTTGGCGGATACGGTTATCTCAACGAATATGGAATCGAGAAGCTGGTCCGCGACCTGCGCGTACACCAGATCCTCGAAGGCACGAACGAGATCATGCGGGTCATCATCTCCCGCAAGAGCACAGGAGTGGGATAAATGACATCATCTGACGACGCGCTCGTCATCACGCGCGTGGTGAACGGCCTCGGCCGCATCGAGCTCAACCGGGCCAAGGCGATCAACGCACTCGGCCGCGATATGGTCGCAGCCATCGACGCCGCGCTGAATGCATGGCGCGATGACGATGCGGTCTCCGCCGTGCTCATCACCGGCCGTGGCGAACGCGGGCTGTGCGCCGGCGGCGACATCAAGGCCATCTACGAGGATCTCGTGGCCGGCACGCAGGAGTCCGTGGACTTCTGGGCCGAGGAATACCGGATGAACTTCGACATCGCCAACTACCCCAAGCCCTATATCGCGATCATGCACGGCATCACGATGGGCGGCGGCGTGGGCGTGTCTGTCCACGGCTCGCACCGGGTGGTGACCGAGACGACGAAGCTCGGCATGCCGGAGACCGGCATCGGCCTGTTCCCCGACATCGGCGGCACCCACCTGCTCGCCCAGACCCCCGGTGAGATCGGCATGTACATGGGCCTCACCGGCCTGCCGATCGGCGCCGGTGCCGCGCTGGCTTACGGGCTGGCCGACACCTTTGTGCCCCAGGAAAAGATCGAAGAGCTCATCACCGCGCTCGAAGCCGATGGCACCCAGGCCGTCGAGACCCTGGAGTCCTTCTCCGGCGAGGCGCCTGCCAATGAACTGGCCGAGGCCGAGGCGTGGATCAACACCTGCTTCGCCCACGACTCCGTCGAGGCGATCGTCGCCGCGCTGCTGGCCCACGGCGATGCGGACGCCGCCGCGACCGCCGAGGTCATCCAGGCGAAGTCGCCGCAGTCCCTGGCGGTGACCTTCGAGATGATCCGCACCGCGCAGGCGATGTCCCTGCAGGAGGTGCTCGAACGGGATCTGCGCGCCGGCGCCGAGATCGCCGCCCGTCCGGACCTGCGTGAGGGCATCCGCGCCCAGGTCATCGACAAGGACCGCAATCCGCAGTGGAACCCGGCCACCCTCGGCGAGGTCGAGCAGGCCGAGGTCGACGCGATCCTCAACACCGAACAGGACAGGAAGGTTTTCTCATGACCGACTTCGAGACGATCCTCACCGAATCCGCCGACGGCATCGCCGTCATCACGATCAACCGGCCCAAGGCGCTCAACGCCCTCAACCAGCAGGTGCTCGAGGACATCGCCACCGCTGCTGAGCAGTTCGACGCCGATGACTCCGTCAAGGCGATCATCCTCACCGGCACCGACCGCGCCTTCGCCGCCGGAGCTGACATCAAGCAGATGGCCGAGCTCGACTTCGCCACCGCCTTCAAAACCGACTTCTTCGCCGGCTGGAGCCGCCTGACCGCGGTGCGCAAGCCGACGATCGCCGCGGTCAACGGCTTCGCACTCGGCGGCGGCTGTGAGGTGGCGATGATGTGCGACATCCTCATCGCCTCGGAGAAGGCGAAGTTCGGCCAGCCGGAGATCAACCTCGGCGTGCTGCCGGGCATGGGCGGCTCGCAGCGCCTGACCCGCGCGATCGGCAAGGCCAAGGCGATGGACCTGTGCCTGACCGGCCGGATGATGGACGCCGAGGAAGCCGAGCGCTCCGGTCTCGTCGCCCGCGTCGTCCCGCACGACGAGCTGATGGACGAGGCGAAGAAGATCGCCGCGACGATCGCGTCGAAGTCCCGCATCGCCTCGGCGATGGTGAAGGAGGCGGTCAACACCGCTTTCGAGACCACGCTGGAGCAGGGACTGCTCTTCGAGCGCCGCCTGTTCCACTCGGCGCTGGCGACCAAAGACCAGTCCGAGGGCATGGCCGCCTTCGTCGAGAAGCGCGACCCGAACTTCACCGACAGCTGATCGGCCCCGGCAGCGACAGCCGGCATCCGCTCCCGAGGCGGCGGTCACCCCAACGGGTGACCGCCGCCTTGCACGTGGTGTGGGTTACAGTAGTGGGCGACAGTGCTTAACAATCGTTCGGTCACCCCGACGTTCACGAGGAGAAACATGGCTCTTCCCGAGGTCCTCACCCGTCCCCTGCGGCTGCCGGTCATCGCATCGCCGATGTTCATCGCCTCTGGTCCCCAGCTCGTCACCGCCCAGTGCCAGGCCGGCGTGATCGGGGCGTTCCCCACGCTCAACGCGCGCCCGGCCGAGCTGCTCGATGAATGGCTGCACGAGATCGGCGAATCCAATGAGGCGTTCGCCAAGGCGAACCCGGACAAGCCGGTCGGGGCGGTCGCAGCGAACCTCATCGTGCACCGGTCCAACAACCGCATCGAGGCTGACCTGGAGATGATCGTCAAGCACCAGGTGCCGATCGTCATCACCTCACTCGGTGCCCGCACCGAGGTCAACGACGCCGTGCACTCTTACGGCGGCATCGTGCTCCATGACGTCATCCACAACGGCTTTGCGCACAAGGCGATCGAGAAGGGCGCCGATGGCCTCATCCTCGTCGCCGCCGGAGCCGGCGGGCATGCCGGAATGCTCTCGCCGTTCGCCTTCCTCAACGAGGTCCGCGCCTGGTTCGACGGCCCGATCGCCCTATCCGGAGCCGTGGCTCACGGCCGGTCGGTGCTCGCCGCGCAGGCAGCGGGGGCTGACTTCGCCTATGTCGGCTCGGCGTTCCTCGCCACCCCGGAGGCGCAGGTGACCGATGAGTACCGGCAGATGATCGTCGATTCGACCGCTAGCGACATCGTCTACACCAACCTCTTCACCGGCGTGCACGGCAACTATCTGCGCGGCAGCATCGAAGCTGCCGGCCTCGACCCGGACAATCTGCCGGAATCCGATCCCTCGAAGATGAACTTCGGCTCCGGCGGGTCGGAGAAGTCGAAGGCCTGGCGCGACATCTGGGGTTCGGGTCAGGGCATCGGCACGATCGATGAGTCCCTGCCGGCCGGTGAGCTCGTCGCACGCCTGGCCGATGAGTACGAGGCAGCGAAGAGCGAGATGCTCGCCACGCTCGGAGTCAGCTCATGAGCGGCGAACCCGAGGTGCTCAGCGAGGTCCGCGGCAACGTCCTCGTCATCACCCTCAACCGGCCCGAGGCGAAGAACGCCGCGACTGCCCAGATGGCCCGGCTCATGGCCGGGATCATCGACGACTTCGATGCTGATGACAGCCTCAGCGTCGCCGTGCTCACCGGTGCCGGCGGAACGTTCTGCTCCGGGATGGATCTCAAGGGGTTCGTCCGCGGTGAGCTGCCGGGCCTGCCCGGCCGCGGGTTCCTGGCGCTCACCAAGGCACCGCCTGCCAAGCCGCTCATCGCCGCTGTCGAAGGCTATGCACTGGCCGGCGGGTTCGAGACGATGCTCGCCTGCGACCTCGTCGTCGCCGCGGAGTCGGCGCAGTTCGGCATCCCCGAAGTCAAGCGCGGCCTCGTCGCTGCCTCCGGCGGGCTGGTGACCCTGCCGGAGCGCACCCACCGGGCCGTGGCGATGGAGATGGCGCTCACCGGTGACATCTACCCGGCGAGCTTCGGCGAGAAGCACGGCTTCGTCAACGCGCTCGTGCCCGAAGGCCGGGCCCTCGACAGTGCGCTGGCACTGGCCGAGCGGATCGCCGCGAACGGGCCGCTGGCCGTGCGGGCCTCAAAGCAGATCATCAGCGAAAGTCCCGACTGGCCGGCCGGTGAGAAGCTCTCCCGCCAGGCGGCCATCAGCGATCCGGTCATGCACTCCGATGACGCCCGCGAAGGCGCAACCGCATTCGCCGAGAAGCGCGCCCCACGCTGGACCGGGCGATGAGGACCCGCCACACCTGCTGAACGGCTGAAGCGCCGCGCACTGTGCTCAGTGCGAGGCGCTTTGCTCATTCACGAGTTCGAGACGAGCTCTGAGGTGTCTCTGACGGTGATGGCGTCCCAGCCCGGCGTCGCGCCGCCGGCCGCGTGCACGGCTGCCCGAACTGCGGAGTCGGCTGTCTGAGCCGCCGCTTCGAAAGTGTCACCTTCGGTCGTGACGGTGGCGGCAATGAGACTTTCGTTCGCGTCCATGGAGACGGTCGAATCGAGCAGACCCATTGTCGCGTCCTCCAACGACGCAAGCTCATCGGCGAGGGCATCGAAGACTGATTCCAGATCAGTATCGCCACTGATGGAGACGCGGAACTCGATCTCGGAAACTACCATGACGCTCTGTTGCTGACTCATGTCCCCTCCTCCCAGGGATAGCAAGGCTGTCTGTACAACCACCCAAGTGTGTCCCTGACGTAGTTCGGATTACTCGGCGAAAGGTGGATGGTTCGAATGTGCTTGCCGCAGGGGCACTTCACCTTATAGTACTTCTTCCGCGGGTCAACGATCTTTCATCCGCCCCGGCCTGCTCGGGGGCACCGGCGATGACACCGGCCGCTCAGGTTACTACCCGTGGCGGTTCGCGCATCCCACCGGGCCCGAGGTGGTGGTTCCGATGGACATCGGATTCCCCCTCAGCCTGCTCGACGTCACCGACCTGGCCAACTGGATCGTCCACTGCGCTGAGTATCGGACGACCGGGATCTTCAATGCCGCCGCCCCTACCGCCACTCTTGGTGAGCTGCTTGACGCCGCGCAGCAGGCCGCCGGCACGGAGGTGGAGCTGCTTCCGGTCGACAGCGGTCTACTCACCGACGCGGGAGCGGGCATGTGGATGGGCCCGGAGAGTCTGCCGCTGTGGGCCGAGATCCCTGACATGCCCTTCATCGGTACCGTCGGGGCTGATGCCGCACGCGCCCGCGGGCTGACGCACCAACCACTGGAACGGACGTTCGCCGATGCTCTGGCCTTCGAAGAATCCCGCGGCGGGCCGATCGCTGCCGGTGCTGCTGGACTGTCCGATGCCATGGAGGAGACGCTGCGCCGGCTGGCGCGCGGGGATTGACCCGCCACCTCCAATGTGCTGCACCTGCCCCGGCTGATTCCGTCTGCCGGGGCATTTCTATGCGGTTTGGACACTGTCACCGCGAATTCACATTCTCGTGGGCATTTCGTTCATATCGCCTGTTTATCATGGACGGTGCGTCCGCAGCCGTGGGCGCGCAATCCGAAGGAGCCCCCGTGGCAGCAAGCATCATCTTCGACTTCGACGGCACTCTGGCGATCGGGCACGGCCCGGTCCTCGCCTACGCCGATGAAGCCGCCGCATTCGCCGGCACGGATTTCCGATCACGCGTCGATGCAGCGCTTGCGGACTTCGACCGCGGTGACCGCACCTACCGCGACGGCTATGACGTCGTCGGCTCATTGGCGGCAGCTGATGGAGTCGACGAGGGTACGCTGTCGGGTGCGTATCAGCGCAGTCGGCTCAAGCTCGGCACCGCCGCTGCACCCGTGGAGACCATCGAGGACCTCGCTGGCTTCCTCGCGGCACTCGCACCGCATGCCGAGCTCATCCTCGCGACCAACGCCCCTGAGCACGGCCTCCACCAGGTGCTCGACTCCTGGGGTGTGCGCGAGCGCTTCGATGCCGTGCATGTCAATGTCGGCAAGCCCCTGGGGCTCGTCGACATCGCCAGACGGGCCCGTGCGCGCGGGCCCGTCCTCGCCATCGGCGACATCGTCGAGTTCGATCTCGCACCCGCCTGGGCCATGGGTGCCGACACCGTCCTCGTCGGGGCGACCGCATTCGACAGCGCAGCTCCTGTCACCATGCGCGGCAGCTCGCTGGCTGAGATGCGTGATGGCATCCTCAGCTGGGCCCAGTCCCGTTCCGCTTCAGACTCATCCGCTTCCTCATCCGCTCCTCTTCCTTCGCCTACCACAGAAAGCAGGCTGTCATGATCCGTCCTCTGCTCGCCTCCACCGCAGCGATCGCCTTCGCCGTCACCGCCGCAGGCTGCGGTTCGGCCTCGAACGCCTCCGACGCTCCCGACTCGATCACCATCTCGCTCGTCCCCTCCATTCAGGGTGAGGATCTGGCTGAAGCCCTCGACCCGCTGACGGAGTACCTCAGCGAAGAGCTCGATATGGAGGTCAAGGGAGTGGTCGCCAACGACTATGCCGCCACCGTCGAAGCCCTCGGCTCGGACCAGGCGCAGGTCATCATCACCGATGCCGGCTCGATCTACAACGCCATGAACCAGTACAACGCCGAGCTCATCCTCCGCGACGTCCGGTTCGGCGCCACCTCCTACGCCTCGATGGCCATCACCAACAACCCCGACAAGTACTGCGAGGACGAGCCGGTCAAGGCGACGTACCAGGCCGCCGATGCTGAGCTGACGTACTGCAACGGCCTCGAAGAGGCCGGCTCCACTGCCTCGGGCCAGGGACCGAAGGGACTTGAGGCGCTCACGAAGGCCAAGGGCGCGAAGGTCGCTCTCCAGGCCACCACCTCGCCGGCGGGCTACCAGTACCCGGTCGTGGCGATGAAGGAGCAGGGCCTCAACCCCGATGCGGACATCGAGCAGATCCCGGTCGAGGGCAACAACAACGCCGTCATCGCGGTGGCCAACGGAGATGCCGAGGTCGGATTCGCCTTCTGGGACGCCCGCTCGGAGGTGCTGGAGGAGACCCCGGACATCGGTGACAAGGCCGTGGCCTTCGCCTACTCGGACATGATTCCCAACGGCGGCGTCGCTGTGTCCCAGGACCTGCCGGAGGATCTGAAGCAGAACCTCACTGACCTCATGGACAACTACGCCGATTCCTCCGATGAGGCCAAGACCGTCATGCAGGATCTCGTCAACCTCTCCGACTGGACCACCGAGCTGGAAGAGGACCAGATCCAGCGCTATGGCGAGATCCTCGAGGAGTTCTCGCAGTGATCGTCCCGCTGTCTCAGACGCGGAACCTGAGGAAAGGCATTCTGCATGCACGCTGATGCAGGCCATGCGGCGGCCGGGAGCAGCCCGGCCGCCGCACCGTGGCATATCGAGCTCGACAACGTCTCCGTGACGTATCCCAATGGCACGCGCGGGCTGCGCAATGTGTCGCTGAGCATCGCTCCCGGTGAGATCGTCTCGATCGTCGGCCTGTCCGGATCGGGCAAGTCGACGCTCATCCGCACGATCAACGGACTCGTCGCAGCCACAGAGGGCACCGTCCGCGTCGGCCCGCACGAGATCACCTCGAGCAGCGGCGCCGCACTGCGGCGAGCGCGTGGCGGGATCGGCATGATCTTTCAGGGCTTCAATCTCGCCGAACGCACCACGGTCATGGACAATGCGCTCGTCGGCCGGTTCGCCTACACCCCCTGGTGGCGCAGCCTGCTCGGCCTGTACACGCCAGCCGACCGCGAGCTCGCGCTGCGCGCCCTCGACTCGGTCGGGATGCTGGAGAAGGTGTGGAGCCGCGCCGGAGCGCTCTCCGGTGGACAGAAGCAGCGGGTCGCCATCGCCCGTGCGCTCACGCAGCAGCCGCAGGTGATGCTCGCCGACGAACCGGTCGCCAGCCTCGACCCGCCCACGGCGCATGCGGTGATGGCCGATCTGCAGCGCATCAACGCCGAGCGCGGCCTCACCGTGCTCGTCAACATCCACATGATCGACCTCGCTCGCCAGTACACCACCCGCATGATCGGTCTGCGCGCCGGCGAGATCGTCTACGACGGCCCGACCGCAGACGCCACCGACGCGGTGTTCGAAGAGATCTACGATCGTCCGATCCAGGCTCGCGACACGCTCGGCGTCGAACCGGTCGAAGCCGCCTCGCTGGGAGAGCAGGCATGAGTTCACAGCTCCCCGATGCGGCTCCGGACGGCTCCGCATCAGCACCGTCTGAGATGTCTGCGCAGCCGACGCCGGCGGTGCCGCCGAAACCGCGCCACCATGTGCGCACGGCCGCCATCGCCGGGGCGTTCCTCGTCTTCACCGTGCTCGCCTGCACCCCGGCGATCGGCGGAGTCGATGTCGATCTGGGCGCTTTCGTCGAGCACTGGCGCAACGGCTGGAACAAGTTCGTCCAGCTGCTGCAGCCCAACCTCGCGTTCCTGCCCCGGACCGTCGGCCCGATGCTGGAGACGCTGCAGATGGCCGTCGTCGGTGCCTGCGCCGCCGCGCTCGTCTCCGTGCCGCTGACCCTGTGGGCAGCCAAGCCGACGAATCCGTCGTGGCCTCTGCGCACCATCGTGCGCACCATCATCAACGTCATCCGCTCGGTCCCGGACCTCGTCTACGCGTCGATCCTCGTCGTCATGGTCGGCACCGGTGCGCTGCCGGGTGTCCTCACGCTGTTCCTCTTCGACATCGGCATCGTCGTCAAACTCGTCTCCGAGGCCATCGACTCCTCTGAGCACGGCTACATGGAGGCAGGGCGGGCAGCCGGAGGCAGCCAGCTGCAGATCAACCGGCTCACGGCCCTGCCGCAGGTGATGCCGCTGTTCGCGAACCAATGGCTCTACGTCCTCGAACTCAACGTCCGCATCTCCGCGATCCTCGGCCTCGTCGGCGCCGGCGGCATCGGCCGGCTCATCGAGGAGCGCCGCTCCTTCTTCCGCTATGACGATGTGTCGGCTGTCATCCTCGAGATCCTCGTCGTCGTCATCATCATCGAAGTCATCTCGAACCTGCTGCGCAGGAGGCTGGTATGAGCACCGCTGCCACCACCGCGCGCCGGACGGACGCGGCCCTGCCCGCACCCGAGGCGCCAGCTCGTCCCAGCCGCAGCCGCCGGACGATCATCACCGTCATCGTCGGCGTCGTCATCCTCGCTGCCGCATCCGGTCTGCGCATCGACTGGACGGATCTGGGCCGCGTGCCCGGGCAGATCGTGCACTATCTGCAGCTCATGTTCGGCCCGCCGAACTGGGAGAAGCTGCCGCGCGCACTCGAAGAGACGTGGCGGTCGATCTCCATGGCCTGGGTCGGAGCGATCATCTGCGTCGTCATCTCGATCCCGCTCGGCATGCTCGCCGCGCACGGCATCGGCCCGGCCTGGCTGCGGCTCGTGCTGCGCGGCCTCTTCGCCGTCATCCGCGCCGTTCCCGAGGTGATCATCGCCCTGCTGCTGCTCGCCGTCACCGGTCTGACGCCGTTCACCGGTGCGCTGGCACTCGGCATCGCCGGCATCGGCACCCAGGGCAAATGGGTCTACGAGACGATCGAGTCCGTGCAGGACGGCTCTGCTGAAGCGGTGCGCGCCGCCGGCGGCACCACCGCCGAGGTGGCCCGCTGGGCGCTGTGGCCGACGGCGAAGGCATCGCTGCTGTCCTTTGCGCTCTACCGCTTCGAAATCAACATCAGAACCTCTGCCGTGCTCGGACTCATCGGCGCCGGCGGCATCGGCAGCATGCTGTCGAACTACACGAACTACCGAGAGTGGGACACTGTAGGCATGCTGCTCATCGTCGTGGTCCTGGCGACGATGCTCATGGACACCATTTCCGGTGCCATCCGCCGCCGAATCATGGAAGGGGCCAGATCTCGTGGCATGGAACGGAGCTCCTGATACCCTGCCGAGCGTGCGCATCATGACGCTGGCGCCGTCACTGCACCCCACCGAGCGGCAGGTCGCCGAGGCGGTGCGCGCCGATCCGGCCGCCTGCATCGAGAACACCGCGCAGGAGCTCGCAACCCGCGTCGGCGTCGGCCGTTCGACGGTCGTGCGCACCGCGCAGACGCTCGGCTATGACGGGTACCCGCAGCTGCGTGTCGCCGTGGCGCAGGAGCTCGCGCTCGGCTCACCTGCCCAGCCCGGAGCCGAGGTGCCGGGCGGCTCCGCGCTCGATCAGCTTCGTGCCCGGGCCCAGCGGTTCGCCGCCCAGCTGCCGCATGCGGTCTCGGCGCTGACCGAGGAGGCGGTCGAGCAGTTCATCACCGCTGTCGACACCGCTGACCGGGTGCTCGTCGTCGCCAACGGGCTGTCGAGTCCCCTCGGACTCGATCTCGTTCTGCGGCTCACGGCGGCCGGCCGCTCCGCCGAGCACTTCGCCGACCCGGTCGCGCAGCAGATCGTCGCCGGGCAGCTGAGCGAAGACTCGGTCTGCGTCGTCATCTCCGGCTCCGGGATCAACCGCTCCTCTGTCGAGACGATGCGCAGCGCCCGCGACAGCGGGGCGACGATCATCGCACTGACATCGTTCGCCGGCTCCCCTGTCGCCGATCTCGCCGATGTGCTTCTGCTGCTGCCCCCTGACAGCGGCGGCTTCCGCGATGAGCTGCTGCACACCTCGCGCGCGGCGTTCATGCTGCTCATCGAGTTCCTCATCGACGCGTTCCACGAGCACCGCGGCGAGCGCGGCCGCGCGGCACGAACCCGCATGCTCGGGGTGCTCGGCGGCATGCTCCAGGAGGAGTGAGACCGCTCAGCCGTGCAGCCGGATGAGCGTGCGGATCCGCTCCAGCCCCGGTGCGGCGGGACCGTCGGCCGGCAGCTCAGCCAGCGCCTCGGCCGCGGCTGCCCGGGCTGCCGTCTCGTCGAGCTCGGCGCCGATGATGACGAGCGCACTGCCGGCAGTCGCAGCGCCAGTGCCCTGTCCTGGCCCTGCTGCAGCGGCGAAGACGTTGGGGCCGACAGCCTGCACGACGAACCGCTTCGGGCCGCGCTCGGTCGGCACAGTGATGACGCCTTTGGCGCGGTAGGCGCCGACCGGCAGATTCTCCAGCAGGTCGAGCACCGCGGCCGCGCTGACCGCGCCGGGCACCTCGACCGTGACGGAGCGGGCGTGGATGTGGTCGTGGACGGGTGAGTCGAGTGCGGCCAGCAGCGCCTCATCGCGAGACGCGTAGGCCTCCATGAACAGCTCCTGCAATGGCAGCTCCGCCTGCTGCCAGTCGCCCGCGCTCCCACGGCCCTTCTCCCCTGGTGGGGCCGCTGCCGAGGCGCCGGCCGCCTCGGGCGCGGGAGTGCCGTCGAAGAGCAGGTGCGGGTCGATGCGTCCGAGCACCGTGCCGAGAACCGCCGCCCGCGGGTTGCGGGCGTGGACGCGGCTGCGGATGCGTTCGAGCCGGGCGGTGCGCTCCGCCTCGGGAACGAGGTCGAGTTTGTTGACGAGGACGAGAGTCACGGCAGCGTAGCGGACCGGCGGCAGCTCATCGCTGTCGACAGTGTCGAAGTGCGCGCAGGCGTCGACGACGTCGATGAGGCCGCCGAGGCGGAAGCGGCTGCGGCCCCAGCGGGAGATCATGCGGGCGAGGATGAGGGGTTCGGCGAATCCGCTCGCCTCGACGATGATCGCGTCGAGGGCGAGAGCGGGTGCGGCCATCGCGGTGAGGGCGTCCTCCATGCCGCCGGCGTCGGTGAGGCAGCAGATGCAGCCGCCGGAGATCGAGACCGGTTCGTTGACCTGGCCGCTGATGAGTCCGGCGTCGACATTGAGTTCGCCGAAGTCGTTGACGATGACCCCGATGCGGGCGGCCGGGTGGCGCAGCAGATGGTTGAGGACGCTGGTCTTGCCGGCGCCGAGGTAGCCGGTGAGCACGATGACGGGCACGGCGGCTCGGGCTGCTGGCAGCTGCGCTGCACCGGGCAGCTCCTCTGCAGTCGTCGTCCGCCGGCTGGTCGTCTGCCGGTTGGTCGTCGTCCGCCGGCTGGTCCTCGTCTCCTCGGAATGCACGCTGTCCAGGTTAGTGTCAGCTCGCCGCTGTGGGGAATGCGGACGGAGCCATGCCTCAAACGGGGGATGTGAGCGGCATGAGGGCGCTCTTAGGGCCAGTTCACCGGATGTCCCGGTGAAGCACACGTCACAGGAGGAACAGCGATGCTTCGAAAGAAACACTTCCTGGCGGGTCTCCTGCTGGCTGGGGCCGTGGCCCTCAGCGGCGGAGTTCCCGCCACGGCAGCAGAATCTCCCGCCTCAGCACATCTCTCCCCGCAGTCGCCACAGGCCCTCGAGAAGCTTGAGAACCTCAACCCCGGAACATCAGACCAGGAGCTGATGAACGGACTCTCCGCATATGCGGCCGAGCGGGGAATCACTCTTGAGCAGGCTCTGCAGGAGTCCCTGAGAGAGAGCGAAGAGTCGGCGCAGGCTGCGTCGGAAGGGTCAAGCGGAGGGGTCTCTACCTACGCTACGAGAACCCTTGGCGCCGCGAAGGCCAAGGGAGATATCTTCGTCTCGCCAGCCAGCACCCTCTTCATCAAGCACGGGCACACCGGCATCTACTACACGACGGGCACGATCGTGGAGGCGCCTGGCAAGAAGGCCGGCGGCAAGACCCTGAAGAGCCGTTCATACGCTGCCTCAAAGCTCTCGGTCGGCAAGGGAGCCGTCAAGCAGTCAGTGGGCGTCAGCACTGCCAAGCGCAAGGCTTCGGCCAACCACGCATACAGCAAGCTTCGGGGCAAGCCATACAACACCAGCTTCGCAGCGAACAAGAAGGTCAACGGCTCCACGATGAACTGCTCGCAACTGGTGTGGGCGGCCTACAAGGTCGGAGGACGGATCGACCTCGACAGCAATGGCGGGCCGGGCGTCTATCCTTACAACATCAAGAACTCCAAGTACACCAAAACGTACAAGACTCTCTGATCCCACAGTTGGCGTCGTGCCTCCGCGTAGTCGGAGGCACGACGCCTCGTTGAAACGAGTTCCCATTATGATCANCCACCCCTTCCGGACTAGCAGACAACCAAGTCGCTGATACGGAAGTCTCTCTGGGGAATTCGGTCGCTGCGTTCTATCTCAGCCGCCAGTCTGCAGGCTTCACTGGGGAGGCCGGCGACGGTTTCGTCGGCCTCATCGGCCCCAAAGGCAACGTCTCTGCGCTGAGGACCTCCGGAATGGACAATGGGCAACTGGATTGGGACGAATCAGGAATCGTCTTCGCCGACACCGAGAACGACTACCACTTGGCCGGCACCCTCACGAAGACCAAAAGCCCGAAAACGAACTACCAGCAGGCGATCTTCTCAACTGGCGACGGCGGATCTGTCGGTCTCTATAACGACGGATTCACTGAGGAAGGGTATGTTGAGCAGCTGGTGACGACGGCGTCCGGTAAGGCGCAGATGAACGAGATTAAAGGCAACTACTCTGTCACCGGTATGTGCGACGGTGGCATAGTCGGCACCGCGGAACCCTCGGGGCCATACGCACGGCAAGCGGAAGCGGCGGGCTATACGCTCATGGGTGAGTACGAGCTACAGTCACAGATGCTTGCACAACTCGGGGCCGAAGCAGGTGATAAAGAGCAGGTTATCAGCATCCAGGCTATCGACGAAGGCTCCCAGTTCTCCTCGGATGCCCCCTGTGCCAATGGGCGCTTGTACCACTTGGCCAGCCTCATCCCAGATGGGGACACGCGATCGCTTGCCCTGCGTGTCTGGGACATCGACAGCGGCGACTTCGAGCAGCATGCGCTGTCTCTCCCCGACGGCACAGAACCACTCCTTGTCAACGACCTTGGGTTCGAGATCGATGGGTACGACCGCGCGTCTTTGCGCGGAGACCGCTTCGATTGGGTGGCCATCGATGGACGAGTGATGTCGACGGACACCTCCGACGGCACCACCACGGAGCTCTTCACGCTCGAGACTGATGGCTATGATTCTGAAAACCCGGTCCGGGCCGTCGAGTTCACTGACACAACCCTCGAGGTGCTCACCGTCGATGCCGAGGCGCAGATGGCGCACTTCGTGGCCTACGACCGCGAGAACGGTAAGGAGACCGTCCGGCTCGAAGTCGAAGACATTGCGGAGGCGCTGGAAGCGGGCCTGGTCCTGCGAGATATGAGCGTAGCCCCGAAGTAGCGATAAGCGGGGACTCATGCAACGAGCCAGAGGAGATTTTCCGCGTGCGCGAGTCAGCTGATCGACATCGCGGTGGTGGAGACTTGAAGCTCGTGGTGGTTCTGTCGCACGCGGTAGGGGCTCTGGAGCACAATTGCAAGCGGCTTGCGGGCTGCTTCGAGGGCGTGACATTAAGCCGGTTGTGCCGATGATCAGGTCAGGTGGACAGTACATCTGAGAGGCAGCAGCATAAGGTCGACGATGCCAGTACCGACTGCGAGAACGAGGGTGGAGAAATGGGTTGGCTGAAAGAGCTCCTGGGTGAACGTCAGTTCGTTTTCACCCTTTGGGTATGGATCGGAGGAATGGCAGCAGTCCTGTTCTGGTGCGGGGTCGCCCTGGACCAGAACGGACTCGAAGCAGCGGCCGCAGTCGGTGTATACCTGGGCTTGCCTGACGGGTTCATGACGGGGGTCGACGCGGCTGCGACCTGGATGACAGACCGTCGAGAGCTGCTCAGCCCGATCGCCGAGGGGACAGCTGTCGTTGCCGTTGCAGTCCTGATCTGTTCTCCTCATTCGCGGATGACGTTGCCTAGCGGTCCGGCGGCCGCGACTCTGTACGTGGCGATGCTCGTCGGGCAGGTCGTTGGCGGATTCTCGTTCTGGGGGTTCTTGATTCTCACGCTCACCTGGGTTTTGCTGTGGTGGCTCTTGAACGGACGGAAAGGCGGGGAAGCGTTCTGGAGTTTCCATGTCGCCATCGCGGCGACGGAAGTGATCGTGCAGACCTTCTATGTGCCGATTGCGGTGTTCGTCGCGTTCTTGTTCCCGAAGCGGGGCGGGAGGATCAAAGTTGAACTCGTCTGACCTCTGCACACATCTAAAGCTCCAGTGCCTCCGTCACGGTCGAACTCGGGACTATTGGTTAACGTCTTCGTCTCTGCCTCTACCTGTGGTGCGGTCGACGGATGACCGTTTTCGGGAGTGCTGCTCATTTCGCGGCCGTTCCGGAAGCGTCCGCGCATCGGTGTGAAGTGTAGGGTGAGGCAGCTGCCTGGCGGAAGGCCGGCAGCTTCTCGGCTCTGTCCCAGGAATTGCGCTTGACGAAGCGGTCCGCATGGCGCCTGGAGGTGCGAGCCTTGTCCATGCGCGTGGCGAAGCCAGTGCTGAGCGCATCTGTGTCCGCACGCAACAATAATGATGACGTTCACTGCTCCAAGCCGCCAGGCGGGCAGCCATCGATCGCACGCACACCTGATCCGCGAGCAACTAAAGCAACCTTGACTCGCGCGTACCGCGCCAGAATACCCAGTCCTCGTCCTCCCTGATGAGAGGCGAGAAATCCCGCGGCTCCGGCAACTCCGATGGCCGCTCGTGCCATCTACGTGCCACTCGCGATCATAGTCGCTCTCGCTGACGGGATCGCGTCCGTCGCACATGCCCAGTTTACCGCCGGGCGGCTCCATTGGCACGGGAACTTGTGCGAGCTGTGCGTAGCGCGTCGCACGTTCTCTCTGTAGCTCAGGGGCTCTCCTTGGGAGATCGGTGGCTTGTCCGTCTGGGTCGCCACTGGCAGTCTGACCGGGCGACCTCGTACGCGATTGACCACCGTCGTCCTCGGGGCTGAGACTTCATGGGGGTTGAACTCGGAGAAGGGCCGTCCCGATCGCCCGCGCTTATCATACGCGAGGTCAACTTTGCGACTTCGGAATTGGCGGGCTATCTTCTCGGTTGCTCGGAGCGGTGTGTGGGGACTTGTTGCGTTCGTGATGTGCACCGAGGATATCAATCATCCACGCGTGAGCGAGCATGTTCTCGTCGTCGGCGGCGGCCTCGGCGAGGGTCCTGCGAGGTGGCCGCCGGGGGTGATTCGTTGGATGACGTGCGCGGAGTCACGTGAGATCGAGGCGTCGCGGAAATGCTGGCTGAAACGTGCGATCGCGTCATTGTCCGCTCTCGCGTCGCGCTCAGCGGCGCGAATCCAGGCACGCGGCAGTGGGCTGCTCTGTGCGGGAAGCTCTTGGATGCGTGCCATGGGCGAGAGCCGTTGTAGGAGATCCCGGATGCCGGGGTCCCACCGGGGGTCGCCGTACTCAGCCCGGTCAGTTGACACCAGATTCGATACTGGGTTCATCAATGTTGTAAGTGGGTCAACGAAGGGATGTACGAGATGCAGGCCTCGTATCCATGTTGGTTGACGCAGGCAGGCGGCGGCTGCGGTCAGTCCGCCTGCACTGGCAGCGGTGACGACGATGCGGTCGGCCGCGACGGTGGGCAGGGCCCGGAGTGTAGCCAAGCAGGCGAGGAAGTCGTCGACTGTGCGGTATCGGTAAACGCCTGTCGCCTGCCGGTGCCACTGGGGTCCCCGCTCGCCTCCGCCGCGAATGTGACAATAGGCGACCGCGACGCCGCGAGCTAGAAGGTCGTCAGTGAACGGGTCGAAAGGGCCTTCTAGGCTGATTCGGGACTGATGCAGGGATTGGTGACAGTTTGATTGTCACGCTGCGAGGGCAGGTGACTCTATGATTGCTTCGTACTCGATTGGTGTCAATCGACCCAACCGGGC